>JAGQTR010000525.1 GCA_020438915.1 Mycobacterium sp. | reverse complement strand
AGGCGACCAGGCCGATGTTGGTGACCACCATGGTGAACTTCGGCTGATCGCCGACCACGTACTGCGGCACATTGGTGATCCCCTTGACCGCGAGTGCGGAGTCGGGGCAGTCGTCACCCTCCTGAAGGATCGGAGGTGGGACCACCGCGGCGGTCGGAGTGGCGGTCGGCGGCGGAGCCTGCTGAGCCGGCGGCTGGATAGGCGACTTGACCTCAGGGTTCTCCCCGGGCAACGGTGTCGGTCCCGGCGCCTGACTGGCCGCGGAGTCGTTCGCAGTCGGCTGCTCTGAACTGGTGCTGTTCATCACGACCACCGCCACTATCGCGGCTATCACACCGATGACCAGCACCGCGATGCCGAGCGCCAACGCCCTGCGTCGCCAGTAAATCTGGGTGGGCAGCGGGCCATGCGGTTCTAGATCCAGCACAACATCACGGTAAGGCCACGTCATGCCACCTTGTCCGAGGTTGCCCGGCGTGTCGCTTGTCAGCCTTCGCCGATGTCGCCTATGTGGTCGCGCAAAACGACCTGCCCGTCGGCCAGGTGATAGGTCAGGCCGACAATGGCCAGGTCACCCGCTTGCACTGCCTCGGCGACGGCCGTGGAGCGCGTCAACAACAGCTTGCCGGTCTCGGTGACGTGTCTGGCCTCGAATTCGTCGACACGAGTGAGGCCGTCGCGGCGGCCCATGAGGATCGACGGTGTTACCCGTTCCACGATGTCGCGGACGTAACCACTGGGCAGCACCCCGTCTTCCAGCGCCGACAGCGTCGCTCCGACGGCGCCGCAGCTGTCGTGGCCGAGAACGACGATCAGCGGCACGTCGAGGATGGTGACCGCGTACTCGATCGAGCCGAGGACCGCACTGTCGACGACGTGTCCGGCGGTGCGCACCACGAACATATCGCCCAGTCCCTGGTCGAAAATTATCTCGGCAGCCACCCGACTATCCCCGCACCCGAACACCACCGCGGTCGGCTTCTGCACATTGGTGAGGCTGGCGCGGCGCTCGATGCTTTGGCTGGGATGCTCGGCCTTGCCGGCGACAAAGCGCTCGTTACCCTCTTTGAGTGCTTTCCATGCGGTCAACGGGTTCGTGTTGGGCATGGCCAACATTGTGCCTTAACGGGTGTTGATGATTGATCCTGCTTCCCTGATGTCGTGGTATGACCACGCTCAGCGGGATCTGCCGTGGCGGCGTCCCGGTGTCTCGGCATGGCAGATTCTGGTCAGCGAGTTCATGCTGCAGCAGACGCCGGTGGCGCGGGTCGAGCCGGTCTGGCTGGCCTGGATTGCCCGCTGGCCCACCGCGTCGGCGACAGCGGCGGCCAGTGCGGCCGACGTCCTGCGGGCATGGGGCAAGCTCGGTTATCCACGGCGGGCCAAACGACTGCACGAATGCGCCACGGTGATCGCCGCCGAGCACGACGACGTCGTTCCCGACGATGTGGAGACGCTGTTGTCACTTCCCGGTGTGGGGACCTACACAGCGCGCGCTATCGCGTGCTTCGCCTACGGGCGGCGCGTTCCTGTTGTCGACACGAACGTGCGGCGCGTGGTGGCACGGGCGGTGCATGGCCGCGCGGACGCCGCTGCGCCCGCCGCGCGCGATCTCGACGAGGTCGCCGCCCTGCTACCCGGCGACGCGAGAGCGCCGCAGTTCTCGGTGGCGTTGATGGAATTGGGCGCGACGGTGTGCACGGCACGCGCACCGCGGTGTGGAGTGTGTCCGGTGCGCAACTGCAAGTGGCGGTCGCTGGGCTTTCCGGCGGGTAGCGGACCGGCGCGCCGGGCACAGCGCTACGCCGGTACCGATCGACAGGTGCGGGGCCGACTGCTCGATGTGTTGCGGGACAATGCCTTTCCCGTCAGCCGCGACGAACTCGACGTCGCGTGGACGACGAATGCCGCGCAACGGGATCGGGCGTTGGATTCGCTGCTCGTGGATGGGCTGGCCGAGCAGAGGTCGGACGGCCGATTCGCACTCTGCGGCGAAGGCGACGATGCGGGCCCCCAG
>JAGQTR010000524.1 GCA_020438915.1 Mycobacterium sp. | reverse complement strand
GCTGGTAGCCGACCAGAACGCCGTCACGAACGAGATCCCAGCTCTGCGCACGTACTCCCTCGTCATCGAAACCTACAGTGGCCAAACCATATTCGACAGTACGGTCGGCAGTTACGTTCATCACCGGCGAGCCGTACTTCAGCGAGCCCAGCTTGTCCGGAGTGGCGAAGGACGTTCCGGCGTAGGCAGCTTCATAGCCGATGGCGCGATCGTACTCGGTGGCATGGCCCACCGATTCATGGATGGTCAGCCACAGGTTGCTCGGATCGATCACCAGGTCGGTCGGGCCGGCGACCACACTGGGCGCCTTGACCTTCTCGGCGAGCAGCGACGGCAGCTGCGCCAGCTCACCGGTCCAGTCCCAGACCTCGTCACCCTCACACGCCTCCCAGCCCCGCGCGGTCGGCGGTGCCAGAGTGCTCATGGTGTCGAAGGTGCCCGCCGCGGCATCGACGGTGACCGCTTCCAGCTTCGGCAGCACCCGCACCCGCTGCTGGGTGATCGACGACCCGAAGGTGTCGGCATAGAACGTCTGCTCCTTGGCGGTGTGCGACCACGCCGACACGTGGTCCACACCATCGGATGACAGCAGCCGGCCCGAGTACTCCTCGAGCACGGCGACTTTGTCGTGTGCAGCAACGCTGAACGGGTCGATGCGGTAGTCCGACACCCAGCAGACATCGCGATAAATCGGTTCGGGAGCCAGTTCGATGCGTTCGGTGTTCAACGAGGCCAACGTGGTCGCCACCTTGACCGCACGCCGAGCGGTCTCGGCCGCAGCTGCGGCGCCGAGCTCGGCGTGGGATGCAAAGCCCCAGGTCCCGTCGACGATCACCCGGACCGCCAGCCCGATCTCGTGGTCGACAACCGCGGTTTCCAGCACGCCGTCACGCAGCTGCACCGTCTCGGTCGCGATCGCGTGGATGCGCAGGTCGGCATAGCTCGCCCCAGCCTGCACCGCCGCGGACAGCGCCGCATCGGCGAGCTCGTGGCGTGGCAACGCCAGAAAGTCGGCATCGATTTGTCGGGACCCTGTCACGACTTCACCGTAACGGCACCCACGTGGCGGCCCCGCGCCGCTACGCGCTGGTGCCGAGCACCGTCAACTCCAGGGCCAGGGCAGCTCCGCACGTCACGGCGACGACCGCAAATGCCACCCAGTCCCGGCGTTTGGGTCGCGTCGGGGCCGCCGAAATCTGTCCGGCCCCCCCGCGGGCGGTGATCGCGTCGCCCATCTCGTCGGCGCGGCGCAACGCCACCGTGATCGCCGCAGCCAGCAGATCGATCAGCTCGGATGCCCACCGGCGCCGGTGTACCCGCCCGCTGGCATCGACTTCTCTGGGCCGCAGCTGTCGTGCCGCATAGAGCACCCTGAATTCGTCGACCAGCATCGGAAACGCTCTCAGCGCCAACGCAAGCGTCACTGCCCAATCGTCGACCGGTACCCGCAATGGGCGCAGCGGACGACCCAGCGTTGCCACCGCCGGAGCGACCTCGGCGACGTTCGTGGTCCACGACACCATCGCGCCGAGACCGAGCAGCACGATCGACAGCGCGGTGATGCGCAGAAAGTTCAGCAAGCCGCCCAGACCGATATCGGCGGAGCCGATGCCGATGACCGGGCTGCCGCCGGCGAAGGTTGCGGTGAGTGCCCCGAGCGCCAGCAGCCACCACAGCAATCGCGGCACGGTCGGCAGCACGCCACGCGGGATGCGCGCCAGCCTGGCCGCTGCGACAACGAGCAGCGCGACGGCCCCGATGGGCACCCACCCCGGGTAGAACGTCAGCAGCACCCCGATCCCGGCGACGATCACCAGTTTCGAGCCCGCCCACAGGTCGTGGATGACGGACTGGCCCGGCACCGGCCGAAGCAGCACCACCTGCCTGCGCTGCTTGCGGTCCCGCGATGTGGCACTCATGAGAGATCCTCGGCGATAGTGGGCGCGCTGGCCAGCACGCCGTCGCGCAGGTGCAACGTACGCGGGCAAAGCTGCTCCAGGCCCATGAAATCGTGTGAGATCACGACCACGGTCAACCCCTCACGACGGCGCAGCTCCACCAGCAGCCGCAGCAGACCTCGCTGGGAGGCTGCGTCCAGACCGGCCAGCGGTTCATCGAGAATGAGTGCCCGCGGTGACCGAGCCAGCAGGCCGGCCAGCACCACCCGCCGCATTTGCCCGCCGCTGAGCTCGTCAACCCGGCGGGCGGCCAGCGTCGGATCGAGGCCCACCGTGTGCAGAGCGTCGGTCACCTTCGCTTGGTCGTATATCGAGAAGCCGGCCGAGGAAGCGATCTCCAGCGCGACGTGGCTACGCATCAGTTGCAGTCGCGCGGCCTGGAACGAGAGCCCGACGGCACCGACCTGGTCCGATACCGGTACGCCGTCGAGAAGACAGGCGCCCGAGGTAGGGACCGTCAGTCCGGCCATGATCCAGGCCAGGGTGGACTTGCCGGACCCGTTGAGGCCGTGAATGAGCACGCCATCACCCTCGTGCACGGTGAGCTCGATTTCGCTCAATGCCGGTTTCGCCCAAGGTGTTCCACTGCCGTACTCGTGGCAGACACGTTTCAGTTCGAGCAGTGGCGCGCCGCGGCGCCTGCCGGCGGCGGCGGTCGCTGTCGGCGCCTCGGCGGTTTCGACCATGTCACCGGCGTCGGCAGCCGGCCAGCCGTTGCCCCGCAGGTTGACGGTGCGATCGGCGGCGTCGGCCTCATCGTTGTAGTGCGTGATGTGCACCAGCGACGTGCGATGGCGCCGGGTCAGCCCCGACAGCACCGACATCACCGAATCCCGACCCTGTTGGTCGACCATGCTGGTGACTTCGTCGGCGATCAACAGCGACGGTTCACGCGCCAGCGCCGCGGCAACCGCCAGCCGCTGTAACTCACCACCCGAGAGCCCGCCGGTGTCCCGTTCGGCCAACCCGTCCAGGCCCACTTCGGCAAGCAACTGGTGGACGTCGATGGCCGTGCCGGGCGGCAAGCCCCAGACGACGTCGTCGGCGACCCGGGTGCCCAGCACCTGACTCTCCGGGTGCTGCATG
>JAGQTR010000523.1 GCA_020438915.1 Mycobacterium sp. | reverse complement strand
GCTGGACAGGTCGTCGGTGAACACCAGGCCGTTGAACGGCGGACCGCCGTAGTCGCCGGATCGCAGCAGCGCGTAGGCCGCCGGGCTCAGGCTGGCCGGTTCGCTTCCGGTCAGGCCGGGGATCTCCATGTGTCCGACCATGACGCCCACCGGCGCCTCGGTGGTCAGTGTCCGGTAGGGCACCAGGTCGTTGACCTGGAGGTCGGCCAGCGGCGGGGTGACGACGCTGCCGGCGTGCGAATCTCCGGAAGCGTTGCCGTGTCCGGGGAAGTGTTTGAGCACCGGCAGCACACCGGCATCGCGCAGGCCTCGGGCGTAGGCGCCGGCGTAGTCGGTGACCGTGGTGGGGTCCGAACCGAAGGAGCGGTCACCGATCACCGTGCTGGCCGGGGCGTCGGTGACGTCGACGACGGGTGCGAAATCGATGGTGACGCCCAGGCCGCGCATCTGCCGGCCACGGTCGAGCGCGATGGCGTAGACCTCGCCGGGGGTACTGGTCTGGGCCAGCACCCGCGGGGCGGGCTGGGACCCGATCACGCTCGACAGCCGTGAGACCCGGCCGCCCTCCTCGTCGACGCTGACCGCCAATTGCATTGGGCCGGCCGCAGCGGCGGCGTCGGCCAGGGAGCCGTCGGTCAGCATGGACAGATCGGTCCAGCTGCCGATCATGATGCCGCCCACGTGATGGTTCTCGACGACCGAGCGAGCGTCTGCTCCGCCGGTCACCCCGACCATCAAGAGCTGAGCGAGTTTGTCCCGCGTCGACATCGTCATCGGATCCCCGCAGACCGGTGCTTCCGGGGCGGGTGCGACGGGCGGGGGCGCAAAGTTGGGGGCCGGGCCGGCCGCCATCGCCACTGGTGCGCGGGGTACCGACGCGGGGGGTGATTGCGCAGTCGACGTGCAGCCAAGGGTGAGGGCCGCCATCGGCATCGCCATCACCGCGAGCAGCGCGCCAGGGGCTGTCCTTGAGGCTCGGGGCATAACACACGACAGTAACGGCAGCGGCGGTCGCGCCCGAAACCGTGGTCGGCGACCAGCCGCGCCCGGTGCTGATCGGGCCGCCCGACCCGCGGGTGCTGCGTGCTAGTTTGAGGCCCATGGATCGGTTTCTGGTGCCAGCCGCCGCCAGCATCGTCGTCGGGCTGCTGCTGGGCGCGGCGGCCGTTTTCGGTGTCACCTTGATGGTGGAACAGGACACCAAACCGCCGCTGCAAGCCGGCGATCCGGCGTCGTCGGTGCTCAACAGGGTCGAGTACGGCGACAGAAGTTAGATCCCGCCTGGGAGCGGCCGAACCACTTTCCCGACGCTGGCTGTGGGTGGCCGCCGCGGCGGCCCTGGTTCTGGCCTTCGTCCAGTCACCCGGACAGATCTCCCCGGACACCAAGCTCGACCTCACCGCCAACTCGCTGCGGTTCCTGAGCCGCGCGTTCAACCTGTGGAACAGCGACCTGCCGTTCGGTCAAGCGCAGAACCAGGCGTACGGCTACCTGTTCCCGCACGGCACCTTCTTCCTGGCCGGTGACCTGCTCGGCATCCCCGACTGGGTGACCCAACGGCTCTGGTGGGCGCTGCTGCTGACCGTCGGATTCTGGGGCCTACTGCGGGTGGCCGAAGTGCTGGGCATCGGCACCCCCACCTCTCGGGTGATCGGCGCCGTCGCCTATGCGCTGTCGCCGCGGGTACTCACCACGATCGGCGCTATCTCCTCGGAGACGCTGCCGATGATGCTGGCGCCCTGGGTGCTGCTGCCGGTGATCCTCGCGCTACAGGGGGCGCGCCGGGGCGATCCTGGTGCGGGCGATCTGTCCCTGCGGGTGCTGGCGGCGCGGTCGGGTCTGGCCATCGCGCTCATGGGCGCGGTCAACGCCGTGGCAACGCTCACCGCGTGTCTGTGCGCGGTCGTCTGGCTGGCCTGCCACCGCCCCAACGCGGTGTGGCGGCGCTTCACCGCGTGGTGGCTGCTGTGCGTGGCCTTGGCCGTCGCCTGGTGGGTCGTCGCGCTGGTGCACCTGGGCCGGATCAGCCCACCGTTCCTGGACTTCATCGAGTCCTCCGGCGTCACCACCCGGTGGATGTCGCTGACCGAGATGCTTCGCGGCACCGGCGCATGGACGCCGTATGTGGCGCCGACCGCCACCGCGGGTGCGCCACTGGTCACCGGATCGCTGGCGGTGCTGGC
>JAGQTR010000522.1 GCA_020438915.1 Mycobacterium sp. | reverse complement strand
GGGCGGTAGCTCAGTTGGTTAGAGCCGTGGACTCATAATCCATTGGTCGCGGGTTCGAGCCCCGCCCGCCCCACTTCAGACCGACTTCAGCCCAATCGAACATTCCCACCGCTGCTTATCGGGACCTTTGGCGAACTCGGTTCCAGGACCGGCTTTTCGGCCATGCACGGCCGTTGCTCACGGACAACTCATCCATCGGTTCACCCGCCGGGGGCAGCGTGCGAAGGGGCGTCGGTCTGGTTGTTTCTGGACCAACCGGGCTGGATGGAGAACTCCGCCGACATACGCTATAGCAGAACGCCACGTTGAGGACAACATGGCCGTTGACATCGGTGTCGGCGCAGGAGGAGAAGCGATGACTCTGACGGTTCCGCAGTGGGCCGACTTGGAGTCAGGTCGTTCGGCCATTTCCGCCCGGTTGACTTTTTTGGCACAGCTTTTCGGTTGGTTCGCGCTTGCTGCCGGTGTCGTGGTGTTGACGGTGGGATGGTGGCTTGACCAGCCAATGGCGGCGTCGCTGATCCCCGGCGAAGTCACGATGAAGGCGAACACGGCGTTCGGGATCAGTTTGACTGGAATCGTGGTCGTCGGGCTGGCTCGGGGCTGGAATCGTTGGGTGACAGGGGCTGCGGCCGCCGCGGTGCTCTTGTTCGGTGCGCTCACCGTCGCTGAGTACATGTTGAGCTCGTCGTGGTCGGGTTTCGATGAGTTGCTGGCCAAGGAGCGGGCGGATGCGGTAGCAACCGCGTTTCCTGGACGGATGGGGTTCAATACCGCGTTTGACATGGTCCTCTTCGGTATTGCCGGGATCCTGGTGACCTTGCGGAAAGCTCCGAATATTCGGCAGGCTCTGTCGGTGGTGGTGGTTACCGTGGCCACTGTCGCGGCTTTGGGTTACGCGTTGCAAGTTCCGGCGATGTCAGGCCACATCGTTGGTGTAGCGACCCGGATGGCGATCCACACGTCGGTGCTGCATCTGTTGCTGGGTTTGGCACTTCTGCTGGTGGTCACCCACCACGGCTGGGCAAAGCTGTTTGCGTCTCCGCTGGCGGGTGGGCGGATCGCGCGGATCTGGACGCCGCTGCTGGTCCTTGTCGTGGCAACAGTCTCGGCGATCGCGCTGGTGACTGCCGATGCCATTTCGGGAACCGCGGCATTGGGTCAGCAATTAGGGCTATCGATGTCGATCGTCGCGATAGCCGCGGTGATGTTGATTTTGGCTGGGCGAACCGATCGGCTGGACCAGGAGCGGTTACAGGAGGCGGCGGCTGCTGTTAGGAGAAGTGAACGTCTGTACCGGTTGGGATTCGATAGTTCTCCTATCGGGATTGCGCTCGTCGACGGGGCGGGCAACTTTGTGGAGGTCAATGAAGCCTTCGCTGCATTGATCGGCAAACCCGCGCGAACCATCGAGAACGGTGAGGCGGTTGCGACAATAACCGATCCTGGTCGGGTCTCTGCAGACCTGGAGATTCTGCATCGAATGTTCTCGGGGACGGAAGAGAACACCACCTTCGAGACGGCGCTCGTAGCTGCCGACGGCAGATCGATCCCAGTGCGCGTGGATGCGGCACGGGTGGACTTCGCCAGCGACACGCTGCTGTTCGGTCACGTCAGCGATCTCACCTACGTCCGCGAAGCGCAAGATCATTTGGAAGCCAAGAATCAGGAACTGTCTGATCTCGCCGAGCGGGACCCGCTTACCGGGCTTTTGAACCGGCGAGCTTTCCTCAACCGTGTTCAGGACAGCTTGGACAACGCCGAGGCCGGCGGTGGGCCATCTGCGGTGTTGTTCATCGACGTCGACGGTTTCAAAGAGATCAACGACGTATACGGCCATCAGGTGGGAGACGGGTTCCTGCGCGCGCTTGCGAACAGGTTGACCCAGAACACGAAGGGGGAACACGACTGGGTCGGCAGGGTCGGCGGAGACGAGTTCGCAATTCTTCTTACCCGGTGTCGACCGCTGGAAGCGATCAGTGTGGCCAAACGCCTCGAACAACGGCTGGGCGACCCGATGCGTGTGGGCGGGCAGACGCTGAAGGCTTCCTGTTCGGTCGGTCAGGCCGTCTCCGACGGAGTGGCACTGGATTGTGAAGAGTTCATGGCCCGGGCCGATCAGAATATGTACGCCACCCGCCGCGCCCGTCGAGGCGGAGTGCTGCGCAAGATCGGAGAGCTGCGGGAGGCCATCGATGCGGGTCAACTGGTCACCCACTTCCAACCGGTCTACAAGCTCAGCCCGGAGGGCCAGACACTGCACGGTTACGAAGCGCTCGTTCGGTGGCAACATCCCACACAGGGCTTGGTCCTGCCGCAGGAGTTCATCAGCACCGCCGAAGAAGGTGGGCTCATCCACCGGTTGGACATGTGGGTGGGCAAAGACGCACTGAATCGCATCGGCCCGGACCCCAGCCTTCGTTTGGCGATCAACTGCTCAGCACTGACGCTCAGCGTCCCGGGAATGGCCAGTGAACTCCTCATGGCCATCGGTGCCGCGAACCGAGACCCGCGGTCCACCATTGTGGAGCTCACCGAGAGTGTGGAAATCCCGGAGAGCAGCCAGATCATGAAGGAGTTGAATGAACTACGCCGGGAAGGAATCCAGATCGCCCTGGATGACTTCGGCGCGGGGTATGCGGGGTTGAACAACTTGCGAACTCTCCCGATCGACATCGTCAAGATCGACCGCAGCCTGATCGCCACCCTTGCCACCGATTCCCAGGAAGCCGGCCATACTGAGCATTTCCTTTTCGGGATCAGGCAATTGACTGCGGCGATGGATACGCAACTTCTTGCCGAGGGAATCGAAACGCCTCGCCAATTGGACCTCGTCCACGAGCATGGATTCGACTACGCCCAAGGATTCTTGCTGGGAAAGCCGATCTCGCCTCCGCCCGCTGCCGCTATTCGGACATGACGATGGTGACGAACTGGTCCAGACCTACATCCAGATGATGGCCTTGTCGGATTCTCGAGGCTTCGCCAAAGGATGGCTGCGGCCGAGCAGATTGCCGCTGATGGTGCTGCAGAACCGGTACATCGGCAAGTCGAAGATCCGGTTGCTCATCGGCCGCTCGATGAAGTATCCCAGCCGTTCCGCCACGATGAACAACAGCATGAGCAACAATCCGAGGCCGACGCTGGCCAGCTCATGGTTGGCGTCGAAACGGTTGAAGGCCACCATGGCGAATAGCCACGTCATCACCCGAATGAACAGGTCGTAGTGAACCGGGATGGGCTGGTTGCGAATTCGCTCCAGCCCACCTTGCGAGGCGGCAAGCGCGGTGTTGACCGACATCAGCATCACTCTGGCCTGAATGTCGATATGGCCGCCTGCGGCCAGACTCTGAACGTCACGCGCTTGAAAGTTCAGCAGGTCGGTGGCGGATGCGTGCGGCGGATCCTCCTCGGTCAGCTCGACAACTCCCGGTGGCGGGGCGACACCGCGCATTTCGCTGGCCAACTTCCAGGCGTAGCGGACGTGTCGGCGACGCATCCGGTCCAGCGCAGCAGACATCGCCGCCGTCCCGGTGTCGACGGCGGCCAGGTCGTTGTGCCACGCCCGGGAGTCGTTTATTACAGCGCCCCATAAAGTGCGGGCCTCCCACCACCGGTTGT
>JAGQTR010000041.1 GCA_020438915.1 Mycobacterium sp. | reverse complement strand
TTGGCCACCGGTGGTATGGAACTGGGCGCGATGACCGCGATGTTCCTCGGATTCCGTGACCGTGAACCGATTCTCTCGGTATTCGAGTCGATCACCGGACTTCGGATGAACCACGCCTACATTCGACCCGGGGGTGTGGCCGCCGACCTGCCTGAGGACGGGATCAGCCAAGTTCAAGACCTACTGGAACTGCTGCCTCAGCGGTTCCGCGATCTGGAAGATCTCCTCAACGAGAACTACATCTGGAAGGCCCGCACCCAGGGCATCGGCTATCTGGATCTGACCGGGTGCATGGCGCTCGGTATCACCGGCCCGGTGCTGCGCTCTACCGGCTTACCCCACGATCTGCGCAAGGCACAGCCCTACTGCGGTTACCAGACATACGATTTCAACGTCATCACCGATGACCGCTGCGACTCCTACGGCCGTTATCTGATCCGGGTGAAAGAAATGCGCGAGTCACTCAAGATCGTCGAACAGTGCGTGGAGAAACTGGCAAAACTGGAAAATCAGCCCGTCATGATCGAGGACAAGAAGATCGCGTGGCCAGCCGATCTGAAACTCGGGCCAGACGGGTTGGGCAACTCACCCGAACACATCGCCAAGATCATGGGTCACTCGATGGAGGGCCTGATCCACCATTTCAAGTTGGTGACCGAAGGCATCCGAGTGCCGCCCGGTCAGGTGTATGTCGCGGTCGAATCGCCCCGCGGCGAATTGGGCGTACACATGGTTTCCGACGGCGGCACCCGCCCTTACCGGGTGCATTACCGAGACCCGTCGTTCACCAATCTGCAAGCGGTGGCGGCGATGTGCGAAGGCGGCATGGTCGCCGATGCGATCGCTGCAGTGGCGTCGATCGACCCGGTGATGGGCGGGGTGGATCGGTGATGAGCGCCCGCGCGAAGAACATCGGGACCAGCAGTGTCTTCATCGAACTCGGCCAGCGGCCCGATGAACCCGGTCCCCCGATCCACGGACCGGCGACCTACCCTGCCGATGTCGTCTCCAGGCTGGAGGCCGACGCCGCGACGATCATCGCGCGCTATCCACAGCCGCGCTCGGCTCTGCTCCCACTGCTACACCTGGTGCAGTCGGAAGACAGTTGCCTGACCCCTGCCGGAATTGCATTCTGCGCAGCGCAATTGGATCTTACCGGCGCCGAAGTCACCGCAGTCGCGACTTTCTATTCGATGTACCGGCGCAATCCGACGGGCGACTACCTGGTCGGGGTGTGCACTAACACGCTGTGCGCCATCATGGGTGGGGACGCCATCCTGGAAACGCTGCAAGACCATCTGGGTATCGATGCCGGGCAAACCACCGACGACGGCAACATCACCCTGGAACACATCGAGTGCAACGCCGCGTGTGATTACGCACCGGTCGTGATGGTCAACTGGGAGTTCTTCGACGACCAGACACCGTCGTCGGCGCGCGATCTCGTCGATGCACTGCGCAGTGATCAATTACCCAAGCCCTCGCGGGGGAGCTCGTCGCTGTGCACATTCCGCGATACCGCCAGAACCCTTGCCGGCGTGCCGAACACCGAGGGTTACGACGGCAGCGCACCGACCGGCGCGGCAACGCTGGCCGGACTGCGGATCGCCCACGAGCGCGCCATGTCCGCACCGGAGCCCGCTCCGCAGCCATCGGACACGTCCGCCCCGCCGGACGACCAAGCCGAGGCCGCCGAATCCGTCAAAGACGAACCGGCTCCGGCTCCGTCGGCTTCCATCCCGGCCCAGTCTTCGACGGCGGAGACCGACCCGAGCGCGACGGATTCCCAATGACCCCACTGACTCCCGTGCTCAGCCGGTTCTGGGACGAGCCGCAGCCATGGTCGCTGGATACCTACTGCCGCCACGGTGGCTACCAGGGGCTGGAGCGGGCGCTGGCGATGAATCCCGACGACGTGATCGCCACCGTCAAGGACTCCGGGCTGCGCGGCCGCGGCGGTGCGGGCTTCCCGACGGGAACCAAATGGTCGTTCATTCCGCAGGGCGACGAGGGTGCCGGCGCCAAACCGCACTACCTGGTGATCAATGCAGACGAGTCGGAACCGGGCACCTGCAAAGACATTCCGTTGATGCTGACCACCCCGCACTTCCTGGTCGAGGGGGCGATCATCGCGGCGTACGCGATCCGCGCCCACCACGCGTTCATCTATCTGCGTGGCGAAGTCGTACCGGTGCTTCGTCGCCTGCAGGCCGCGGTCGCCGAAGCCTACGACGCAGGCCATCTGGGCAACGATATCCACGGCTCCGGATTCGATCTGGAACTCATCGTGCACGCCGGCGCGGGTGCCTATATCTGCGGC
>JAGQTR010000521.1 GCA_020438915.1 Mycobacterium sp. | reverse complement strand
ATCTGCTTGGCGTGGTTCCACTCGTAGAGCGCCCGGGCCTCGTCGACACCCTCGTAGCACTGCAACCGCACCAATTCGGAGCCGGTGGCCTGGGCCACGGCCCGGGCCAGTTCGGTCTTGCCGACCCCCGCGGGCCCCTCGACCAGCAGCGGCTTACCCAGGCGGTCGGCGAGGAACACCGCGGTGGCGGTGGCAGTGTCGGGCAGGTAACCGGTCTCGGCCAGCCGGCGCGCAACATCGTCGATATCGGCGAACATCGGTATCGGGCGTGCGGGGACGCTCATCAGATCTCCTGACTCAAGTCGGACGGGTGTGGCCAGCAACGGGCGAACCCCACACGATCCACTTGGTCGACGTCAATTCTGGTAGGCCCATTGGACCCCTGGCATGCAACTTCTGGGTGGAGATACCGATCTCCGCGCCGAAACCGAACTGCTCCCCGTCGGTGAATGCGGTGGACGCGTTCACCATCACCGCTGCAGCGTCCACTCGTTCGGTGAACCGCTGCGCCGCAGCGAGATTGGTTGCGACAATGCACTCGGTGTGGCCGGTACCGTATTCATTGACGTGCTCGATCGCGGCGTCGAGGTCATCCACGATGGCCAGCGCGATGTCCATCGAGAGGAACTCCGCGCGCAACTGCGCCTCGGACGGATCGGCGTGCACCGTCACACCCGCGTCCTGCAGCGCCGCCACCAGCCTGGGCACCGCGGCCTCGGCAACCGCGGCGTCGATCAGCAGCGTCTCGGCCGCGTTGCACACGCTGGGCCTGCGGGTTTTGGCGTTGAGCAGAATTCGCTCCGCCATCTCCAGGTCCGCGGATTCATGCACGTAGACATGGCAATTGCCGACGCCGGTCTCGATGGTCGGCACCTGAGCGTCGCGCACCACGGCGTCGATCAGGCCCGCTCCGCCGCGCGGGATCACCACATCGACCAGGCCGCGGGCCTGGATCAGATGCGTGACGCTGGCGCGATCCTCACTGGGCAGCAGTTGCACGGCGTCGCTGTCGATGTTCTCGGCTGCCAGCGCGGCGCGCAGCGCAGTCACCAGGGCAGCGTTGGACTTCGCGGCCGACGAACTGCCGCGCAGCAGAACCGCATTGCCAGACTTCAGCGTCAATCCGAACGCGTCGACGGTCACGTTGGGGCGGCCCTCGTAGACGATTCCGACGACGCCGAGCGGAACGCGCTGTTGCCGCAGCTGAAGCCCGTTGGGCAGGGTCCGGCCCCGCAGTACCTCACCGATCGGGTCCGGCAGGCCGGCAACCTGCCGCAGCCCGTCGGCAATGCCCTCGATCCGGCTCGGGTCCAACGCCAGACGATCCAGCATCGCCGCCGGGGTTCCGGCTGAGCGGGCGACCTCGAGGTCGGCCTGGTTGGCGTCGACGATCGCGCGGGTGTGCATCAGCACGTGGTCGGCGGCGGTGCGCAACGCCCGGTTCTTGAGCTCGGTGCTCAGCGTCGCCAACCCGCGAGCGGCGGCCCGCGATCGCCGGGCGGCGCCGTGCACCTGCTCGCGCAGGTCGTCTGTCGCCTCGCTGCGCTGCTGCGACGGAGCGTGCAGAGTCATTAGTGCAGCTTATCGGACTTGCCCATGTCCCCTGGTGTCGGCAACTACCGTTGGTGCCATGGCGGCTCGGGTCTGTGTGGTCGGCAGTGTCAACGAAGATCGGACATATACCGTCGATGCGCTGCCACAGCCCGGCCAGACTGTGCTCGCATCGGCGGTGGCGACGTCGCCAGGCGGTAAGGGTGCCAACCAAGCGATCGCCGCCGCCCGGGCCGGCGCGGCGGTGCAACTCGTCGCCGCGCTCGGCACCGATGCCGCGGCCCAACAGCTGCGCAACCATCTGCACACCAATGGCGTCGGCCTGGCAGGAGTCATCCAGGTGCCTGGGCCCAGCGGTTCGGCGACGATCATGGTGGACTCCGGCGCCCAGAACTGCATCGTGGTCGCGCCGGGCGCCAACGCACACCTGAGTCTGAGCACGGCGGCGATCCGCGCTGTCATCGCCGACAGCGACGTGGTTCTGATCCAATTGGAGATTCCCATCGACACCGCTGCGACGGCCGCCCGGGTAGGCCGGGATGCCGGTGCGCTGGTCATCGTCAACGCCTCGCCCGCAGCCCGCCTCGACGACCTGGCGGCGCTGGCCGATCTCGCCGACATCGTCGTCGTCAACGAAACCGAAGCCCATGACTGGCTGGCCGACGGTCACGCGCAGGCATCCCAACTGGTCATCACCCGGGGAGCCCGCGGTGCCAGCCTCATCGCCCACGGCGAGCATTGCGACGTCGCAGCTCCCGCAGTAGAGCCGACAGACACCACCGGTGCCGGCGATGTGTTCGCCGGAGTCCTGGCAGCGCATTGGCGCGATGGCGCCGAGCGGGCGCTTCGGCGGGCGTGCGCTGCCGGGGCGTTGGCGACGTTGGTGCACGGTGCGGGTAACTGCGCGCCCGACGCTGAGGCCGTCGACGACATCTTGGAGGCGCCATGTCCATGACCTGCGCACCGTTGGCCAAC
>JAGQTR010000040.1 GCA_020438915.1 Mycobacterium sp. | reverse complement strand
TTGCGCGCAATGTCTTTGGCGACGATGTAGTACGGCGGCTGGTAGCTGCTGGCCGTCGGGTTCGGGTCCTGTGGGACGTCCCAGAAGTCCGACGTCGAGAAGAACGTCACCGGGTCATCGACGTGATATTTGGCCAGCAACGCCCGTTGCACCTTGAACAGGTCCTCCGGGTAGCGCAGATGCTCCTGCAATTCCGGGGTGATGTCGCTCTTCGGCTGGACGGTGCCGGGAAACACCTTCATCCACGCCTGCAGCACCGGATCCTGCTCATCCTGGGCGTACAACGTCACCGTGCCGTCGTAGGCGTCGNNNACCGAGTTGCGGATGTAGGACACCTGCTTATCGGGCTGCAGACGGTTCAGCGCCACCTCATTGGAGTCGGTGGTCGCCGCCGACAGCGACGTCAGCTGCGAGTACGGGTATTTGTCCAGCGTGGTGTACCCGTCGACGATCCACACCATCTTCTTGTCCACGATCGCCGGGTACACCGCGGTGTCGGTGGTCAGCCACGGTGCCACCGCCTCCACCCGCTCGGCGGGATCCCGCTTGAACAGGATCTTGCTGTTGGCGCCGATCACGTTGGAGAACAAGAAGTTCCGCTCGGCGAACTTGGCCGCGAAGATGCTGCGCGCCATCCAGCTGCCGACCGACACCCCGCCGGAACCGGTGTAGGTGTAGTTCCTGGTCTCGACATTGTTCTCGTAGTCGTACTCCCGCGGCGCGCCGTTCTCGCCGACGATCGCGTAATCGGCCGCGGTATCGGAGATCACCGGGCCGTAGTAGATGCGGGGCTGATCCAGCGGCGCGGGCCCGGGAGAGATGACCTCGCCGTTGGCGCCGACAACGCTGGCCAGGAACTCCGGGTAGCCGCCGTTCTGGTTCGGATCGTTGGCCACCCCGCGCACCGTGTTGGCCGGCGAGGCAATGAATCCGTTGCCATGGGTGAAGACGGTGTGCCGGTTGATCCAGTCGCGCTGGTTGTCGATGAGCCGGTCCGGGTTCAGCTCGCGGGCGGCCACCACGTAGTCGCGCAGGTTGCCGTCGTCGTCGACGTAGCGGTCCATGTTCAGCTGATCGGGGAAGTAATAGAAGTTCTTGCCCTGCTGGAACTGGGTGAAGGCCGGGCTGACGATGTTCGGGTCGAGCACTCTGATGTTGGACGTGGTCGCGCGGTCGGCGGCCACCTGCTGCGCCGTCGCGGGAGCGTCACCGGGGTAATCGCGATACGTCACCACGTCGTCGGTGAGCCCGTAGGCCTGCCTGGTCGCGGTGATACTTCGGCTGATGTACTCGCTTTCCTTCTGCGCGGCGTTGGGCCGGACGCTGATCTGCTCGACCACCAGCGGCCACCCGGCGCCGACAACCAGCGACGACAGCAGCAGCAGCACCACACCGATCGCCGGAATCCGCAAGTCGCGCAAGAAAATCGCGGAGAACACAGCCGCCGCGCAGATGACCGCGATGGCCAGCAGGATCAGCTTCGCGGGCAACACCGCGTTGATGTCGGTATAGCCGGCACCGGTGAACGGCTTGCCCCCGCGGGTGTGGCTGAGTAATTCGTAGCGGTCAAGCCAGTAGGCGACCGCTTTGAGCAGTATCAACAGGCCCACCAGCGTGATCAGCTGGATGCGCGCCGCCCGGCTCAGCGCGCCGCTGCGCCCGGCCAGGCGGATGCCGCCGAACAGATAGTGACCCAGCAGATTGGCGACGAAGGCCAGGAAGGTGGCGACGAACAGATACGACAGCACCAGACGGTAGAACGGCAGGTCGAAAGCGTAGAAACCGAGGTCGATACCGAACTGCGGATCGGTGATGCCGAATGAGCCGCCGTGCAGGAACAGCTGCACCGTCCCCCAGTAACTCTGTGCCACGAATCCGGCCAGCACACCGATGAACGCCGGCACGCCGATGCCGAAGAGGCGCAGGCGCGCCATCACCGCGGTGCGGTAGCGCGCGATCGGATCGTCGGGTCCGGCCGTCGGCACGAACACCGGGCGGGTGCGGTAGGCGAGCGCCATCGCGGCGAAGATGATGCCGCCAACCAAAATCGCGACGACGAAGAACAGGACGAAGCGCGTCACCACCTGGGTGGTGAATACCGACCGATAGCCGAGTTCGCCGAACCACAGCCAGTCGACGTAGGTGTCGATGAGACGGGGACCGATCAACAGTAAGACGACCGCGACCAGGGAAATCCCTATCAGAACCCGGCTTCGTCGCGTCAGCTTCGGCATCTTCGCCGCGGGCCGCATTCCCACTCGATCACTCCAGTCTCGAACATTCCCAGCAGTTATTCAGCTGCCTACTGCGCTCTAACTCTACGCACCCGTTCCCGAGTCTCGCGTCAGCAGCGGGGAGGTTCGCCACCAGCGGAAAGCGTGCGCAGCGAGTCGATCGCCTGCTCCAGGGTCTCCACCTTGAGCAGCTCGATGCCGTCCACATCGGCCGTCTTGGCCTCGCCGCAGTTCTCGGCAGGGACCAGAAAGACCGTGGCGCCGGCATCCTCAGCCGCCGCGATCTTGTGCGAGATCCCGCCGATCGAGCCGACCTCGCCGTCGCCGGTGATGGTGCCGGTACCGGCGACGAACTTCGAGCCGTTGAGGTCGCCGGTGGTCAACTTGTCCACGACGGCCAGGCTGAACATCAGGCCCGCAGACGGTCCACCCACGTTGGCGAGGTTGAAGTCGATGGTGAACGGCGCCCACGGCGCGTCCAGCACCCCGACCCCGAGCAAGCCCTGCTCGCGTTCGGGATGTTTACCGAGCGTGATGTCGACGGCACCGTCCGGGCCGTTCTTGCGCCGGTAGCCCACGGTGATCTTGTCGCCGGGTTTGGTGTCCTTGAGGATCTTCTGAAACTCCTCGAGGTTGGCCACCGGTGCGTTGTCCACCGCCTCGATTGCGTCGCCGGGCTGCAGCTTATCCGCCGACGGCCCCTCGGAGTCGACGCTTTCCACGGTGACCGCCATCGGGTACTTCAGGTAATGCAGGGCGGCGTATTCCGCGCTGTCCTCGGACCGCCGGAAGTCCTTGCTGTTCGCATCGTCGATCTCTTCCTTCGACTTGTCCGGCGGGTACACCAGGTCGCGCGGGACCAGTTGGTCACGACCGGAGGCCCAGAACACCAATGCCTGCCCCAGGCTGAGACCGTCGCGCTGGGACACCGTCGTCATGTTGAGGTGCCCGGACGTGGGGTGGGTGTCGGTACCCTCGATCTCGACGACCTGTTTGCCCTCAACCTCTCCGAGGGTGTCGAACGTCGGGCCCGGACCCAGCGCCACGTAGGGCACCGTCACCAATGCCAACAACATGCCAAACACCAGGATCGGCACCAGTGCGACGATCAGGGTCGAAATCCGCCTGTTCACGCCGCCCACAGTAAAGGTTCACCCAGCGAGGTTCACTGACAGCGTGACCCGCATCCACGCACGAAGCCGGCGCGGTGAGTACGGTTGAGGGCATGGCTGACCCGCCTTTCGGCTTCTCCGCCGGGGATGACCCCGAGCGTGACAAACCCAAGAAGGACCCCGGCTCCGGGGGTGATCCCTTTGGAGGTGCGTTCGGCAGCGGCGGCGACTTCGACATGTCGCAGCTCGGGCAGATCTTCAGCAAGCTCGGTGAGATGTTCAGCGGTGCGGGCACTGCAGCGCCCGGCGGGTCGGCGTCCGGACCGGTCAACTACGACCTGGCCCGCCAACTCGCGTCGAACTCCATCGGGTTCGTGGTGCCGGTGGCCGAGCAGACCAGCACCGCCATCTCAGACGCCGTCAGGCTGGCCGAGACGTGGCTGGACGGGGCGACTCCGCTGCCCGCCGGTACCACCAGGGCGGCGGCGTGGACCCCGACCGACTGGATCGACAACACCCTGGATACCTGGAAGCGGCTGTGCGACCCCGTCGCCGAGCAGATCTCGGCGGTGTGGGCCTCCGCATTGCCCGAAGAGGCCCAGGCGATGGCGGGTCCGCTGCTGTCGATGATGTCGCAAATGGGCGGTATGGCGTTCGGTTCACAGCTGGGCCAGGCGTTGGGCAAGCTGTCCCGAGAAGTGCTGACCTCCACCGACATCGGGCTGCCCCTGGGCCCGAAGGGAGTTGCGGCGCTGATGCCCGATGCGGTCGAATCGCTGGCCGAGGGCCTCGAGCAGCCGCGCAGCGAGATCGTCACGTTCCTGGCCGCCCGCGAGGCCGCCCACCACCGGTTGTTCAGCCATGTGCCGTGGTTGTCCACCCAGTTGCTGGCCACCGTCGAGGCGTTCGCCAGGGGCACCAAGATCGATATGAGCGGCATCGAGGAGTTCGCGCGCGGCTTCAACCCCGCCGCCCTGACCGATCCATCGGAAATGGAACAGCTACTCAACCAGGGCATCTTCGAACCGAAGGCCACCCCGGAACAGACCGCGGCACTGGAGCGGCTGGAAACCCTGCTGGCCCTGATCGAGGGCTGGGTGCAAACCGTGGTCGCCGATGCGCTCGGGGACCGGATTCCGGGCGCCTCGGCGCTCAGCGAGACGCTGCGCCGGCGTCGTGCCACCGGCGGGCCCGCCGAGCAGACGTTCGCCACACTGGTGGGTCTGGAACTACGCCCGCGCAAGATGCGGGAGGCCGCCGCGCTGTGGGAGCGGCTGACCCAGGCCGTCGGAGCCGATGCCCGCGACGCGGTCTGGCAGCACCCCGACCTGTTGCCGAGCGCGTCGGACCTCGACGAGCCGGCCGGGTTCATCGACCGCATGATCGGCGGCGACACCAGCGACATGGACAGCGCCATCGAGCAGGCCCTCAACGAGGCCGACGATGTCGGACGCGACGGGGCCGGCGAAGAAGACGGGACCGACCGCCCCAACGGCTGAGGACAGCCACCCCCTGTGGATAACTGCGCTCGGGCTCGTTTTCCCGTGACACTGTCGTCTGATGACCCGATATGCGCTCAGCGCGGCGAAACCGGTGCTGTCCCGCCCCGACGGCACGGTCCAGGTCGGCTGGGATCCGCGACGCGCGGTGGTCGTGCATCCGCCGCCCGGGGTGTCTGCAGGCGTCCTGGCTGAGCTGCTGCGCGCGCTTCAATCCGCTGCCACGCTCTCCGAACTGCAGAAGCTTGCAGCCAATCATGGTGCCGAGGAGTCCGTCGTCTCCGATCTGGTCACCCAACTGGTCAGCGACGGCGTAGTCACGGTGGCGGCGCCGCGGGACACCCGTGCCGCCTCGATCCGTGTCCACGGCAGCGGCCCACTGTCGGACCTGCTCATCGCGTCGCTGCGGTGTTCGGGGGTGCGGTTGCGCCAAAGCAGTAGACCCCATGCCGGCGCCGGCGGGGCGGACCTGGCCGTGCTCACCGACTACCTGGTCGCCGACCCGCGGGTGGTCCACGATCTGCACGAGGCCGCGGTGCCATACCTTCCGGTACGGCTGCGCGACGGCACCGGCCTGGTCGGTCCGCTGGTAATCCCTGGCGTGACGAGTTGTCTGCGCTGCGCTGACCTTCATCGCAGCGATCGTGACGACGCCTGGCCCGCGGTTGCGGCGCAGCTGTGTCGCACCGTGGGCACCGCCGACCGGGCAACCGTTCTGGCGACCGTCGCATTGGCCCTCAACGAGATCGACCAGGTGCTTCGCGGTGTGCGCGGGGACCGCGCGGCTCCGCCGTCCACGCTGGACACCACCCTGGAGTTCGACGTCACCAAGGGCGCGATCGTGGCGCGCAGATGGTCCCGGCATCCCCGATGTGCGTGTTAGTGCAGTATTGACATCGATGTTGACATCGATCGTTTTCAACTAGCGGGTAGAACTACAGCTTGGTGGTGGATGATGGACCCGTGAGTGAGATCAAGCGGGGGCGCGCCGCGCGCAACGCAAAGCTGGCGTCGCTGCCGGTGGGCATGGCCGGCCGTGCCGCGCTGGGCTTCGGCAAACGCCTGACAGGCAAGCCCAAGGACGAGGTCAACGCCGAGCTGATGGACAGGGCGGCCCAGCAGCTGTTCACCGTGCTCGGCGAGCTCAAGGGCGGGGCGATGAAGGTCGGCCAGGCACTTTCTGTCATGGAGGCCGCCATCCCCGAGCAATACGGCAAGCCCTACCGCGAGGCGCTGACCAAGCTGCAACGCGAAGCCCCGCCGCTGCCCGCAGAGAAGGTCCACCGGGTGCTCGACGCACAGCTCGGTACCAAATGGCGGGAGCGGTTCCAGTCGTTCGACGACACCTCGATCGCCTCGGCCAGCATCGGCCAGGTCCACAAGGCGCTCTGGGCCGACGGCCGCGAGGTCGCGGTCAAAATCCAGTACCCCGGCGCCGATGAGGCGCTGCGGGCGGACCTCAAGACGATGCAGCGGATGGTCGGCGTGCTCAGGCAGCTCTCCCCTGGAGCCGACGTGCAGGGTGTGGTCGACGAGCTGATCGAGCGCACCGAGATGGAGCTCGACTACCGCCTCGAGGCCGACAATCAGCGGGCCTTCGCCAAGGCCTACCGGGGTGATCCGAAGTTCGTGGTGCCACGCGTGGTCGCCAGCGCCCCCAAGGTCGTCATCCAGGAGTGGATCGACGGGATTCCGCTGTCGCACATCATCCGAGAAGGCACTCAGGAACAGCGCGACCTGATGGCTACCCGGCTGTTCGAGTTCGCCAACGACGCGCCCCGGCGCCTCGAGATGGTCCACGGCGACGCCCATCCCGGCAACTTCATGCTGATGACCGGCGACCGCATGGGTGTCATCGACTTCGGTGCGGTGGCGCCGATGCCGGGCGGGTGGCCCGTTGAGCTGGGCCAGATCCTGCGCTACGCGGTGGACAAGAACTACGACGGGCTGCTTCCCACGATGGAAAAGATGGGATTCATTCAGAAAGGCCAGCAGGTCTCCACCCGCGAGATCGACGACATGCTCAAGCAGTACGTCGAACCACTGCAGGTGCCGGTCTTTCACTACACCCGGAAATGGTTGCAGCGGATGACAACACTGGAGCTCGACAAGGCCGCCGGCCAGCTCAAGGCCGCCCGCCAGATGGACATCCCGCCGAAGTTGGCGATTCCCATGCGGGTGATCGCCTCGATCGTCGCGATTTCCTGCCAACTCGACGCGCACGTGCCGACCCAGCGCATCGCCGTGGAGACGATGCCTGGGTTCGCCGACCCCGACGCGGTGTAGCAGGCCGGGGCCGGCGGAGGTTTACGCGGCGACGGTCTCTTCGTGCTCTGCGGGGTCGTTGGCGTTCTTGCGCGGCCGCCCCCGTGGCCGCTTGCGCGCGACGACGGCGCCCCGATCGAGGATCTCGCCGCCCCACACTCCCCACGGCTCCTGACGTTCCAGTGCGGCGTTGAGGCACTCTCGCCGGATCGGGCAGGACCCACACAGCGCCTTGGCCTGTTCAAGGTCACCCGGATCTTCGGCGAACCACAGATCGGGGTTCTCGGCGTGACATGGCAACGCCGGTGCGGTTCTCTCACATGTCACTGCAGACATGTCCCATCCTCTGCTTCCTGGTCGCTTGTTTGTGGCCATCTGTCGTGTGATGGATCTGCGACCAGGTCTTCGGATTCCGAGGGCTTGCGCTAAGCCCGGAAAAGAATCTGGCCACGGATCCGGGTGGTTGCGGGTCCGTGGCCTTCAGGCAATTCGTGGGCTCTGGCTAGATCGAGCCCCGATTCACGGACGTGGCAGTCGTACCGGCTGCGGCGCGGCGCTTGCGCGGCGCCGCACTGGCGGCGGCGGCATCGGCAGGCGCATGGAAGGTCCACGAAGCGCCGGCAACGGGTACCGCGGTGAGCGCGTAATTGCTTGTCATGATCGTGGCAGCCTCCCTTCGCACGTGGTCTTCGTCGTTGTGTGGTCGAGGCTAGACGGTGCGAACCGAAATCCACAAGCGATTTTCTGACCTGCAGTTTCAACTTCACACCTATGTCGAACCCGGGCGGCCCCTGACCATCGCGAGCACATCGGGTCCGAACTGTTCGAGCTTGCGTGCGCCAATACCCGGGATCGCGACCAGCGCGGCATCGTCGGTCGGCAAGGACTCCGCGATGGCGATCAAGGTGTTGTCGGTGAACACCACATAGGCGGGCACGCCCATGTCCTTGGAGATCCGCAGCCGCCACTCCTTGAGTTCGGTCAGCAGTTGTTCGTCCAGGTCGCTGGGGCAGCCCTCGCACCGGCGCAGCATGATCGCCGCCGGCGATGCCAACGCGGAGTTGCAGATGCGGCAGCGCGGCGCCGGGCCGCGGGGCTTGCGCGACCGACTGGGGCCGGCGTCGCGTTGCGAGTGCGGTGTGATGCCGTTCAGGAATCGCGATGGGCGCCGAGACTGGCGCCCACCCGGGGTGCGCGCCAGTGCCCAGCTGAGCGCCAAATGCACTCGCGCCCGGGTGACTCCGACGTAGAGCAGTCGCCGCTCCTCCTCCACCGGTTCACTCTCGGGGCCGTGAGACAGCGCGTGCGAGATCGGTAGCGTGCCGTCAGCCAACCCGACGAGGAACACCGCATCCCACTCCAGGCCCTTGGCGGCGTGCAGCGAGGCCAGCGTGACACCCTGCACCACCGGTGGGTGGCGGGCATCGGCGCGCTGGCGCAGTTCGGTGACCAGTGCCCGAAGGTCGATCTCGGGGCGGTGTGCCACTTCTTCGTCGACCAGTTGGACCAGCGCGCTCAGCGCTTCCCAGCGTTCCCGCGCGCGGGTGCCCGCCGGCGGTTCGGCCGTCAAGCCCAGCGGTTCCAGCGTCGCGTGCACAATGTCGGCCAGCACGCCCTCGGTGTCCCGTTCGGCCGCGCGCTGCAGGGCCAGCAGCGCCTGTCGGATCTCCTGCCGGCTGAAGAACCCCTCACCGCCGCGAACCTGGAATGGGACACCCACTTCGGTGAGTGCTTCTTCGTAGACTTCCGACTGGGCGTTGATGCGGTAGAGCACCGCGACTTCGGAAGCGGCAGTACCGGATTCGAGGAGTTTCTTGACATTTCGAGCCACCGCAGCCGCCTCGGCGACCTCGTCGGGATACTCATTGAACGTCGGCTCGGGTCCAGGTGCACGCTGACCGACCAGGTGCAGCCTGCTGCCCGCCATCCGGCCCCGCGCCGCGGCGATGACCCTGTTGGCCAGCGACACGACCTGCGGGGTGGAGCGATAGTCGCGCTCCAGCCGGACCACCGCCGCTTCGGGAAACCGGCGGGAAAAATCGAGCAGATAGCGAGGCGAGGCGCCGGTGAACGAGTAGATCGTCTGGTTCGCATCCCCGACGACGGTGAGATCATCGCGATTACCCAGCCAGGCGTCCAGCACCCGCTGCTGCAGCGGGGTGACGTCCTGATACTCGTCGACCACGAAGCAGCGGTAGCGGTCCCGGAACTCCTGGGCCACTGCGGCGTCGTTCTCGATCGCGGCGGCTGTGTGTAGCAGCAGATCGTCGAAGTCCAGCAGCG
Organism: Mycobacterium sp.; assembly: GCA_020438915.1. Lineage (GTDB taxonomy): Bacteria > Actinomycetota > Actinomycetes > Mycobacteriales > Mycobacteriaceae > Mycobacterium. The sequence continues at coordinate 5,766 of JAGQTR010000040.1, read as the reverse complement.
CCCTACCGTCGTGGCGGGCTTTGAGCGCCTCGTAACCGGCGTAGACCGCGGCGACCTTCCCCGCGTCGAACGGGATGTCACGGCCCGCCTCGGCGACCGTCGAGGCGTAGCCCTCGGGACTGATCAACGAGGCCTTGGCCCATTCGATTTCGCCGGCGAGGTCGCGAACGTTATCGGTGCCCGTTGGCAGTCCGCACCGGTTGGCGGCCTGAGCGACGATCGAGAACTTGGTGTCCAGCAGTTGCCATTCGGTGCTTCCGACCACCCGCGGCCAGAAATACGCCAGCTGGCGTCGGGCGGCGGCGTGGAACGTCATCGCCTGCACCGCGCCGCTGCCCGTCCCGGCGTCGTCGCCGCCGAGCGCCCGCAACCGGCCGCGCATCTCCCCCGCCGCGCGCTGAGTGAAGGTCACCGCGAGCACCTGGCTCGGCGCCACATGGCCCGCGGTCACCAGGTGGGCAATGCGGCGGGTGATGGTGCGCGTCTTTCCGGTACCGGCACCGGCGAGCACACAGACCGGCCCGCGAGCGGCGAGTACGGCCTCACGCTGCTCGTCGTCGAGATCGCCCAGCAGCCGGTCACGCGAGGCCGTTGGGGACATGCCGACCATCATGGCAGCGCGGCCCGACAATCACGGTCCCGCCCCGGCATGGGTCAGGCACGGCTGGAGGATTGTCGTCGGCGTCGGCTAGGTTGATTGCCTTATGAGCGCCGACGAGACCGCCACGGTAACCATGTACACCACGACCTGGTGTGGCTACTGTTTTCGCCTCAAGAAGGTCCTGCAGATCGAGGGCATCGACTTCAACGAGGTCGATATCGAACTCGACCCCGCTGCCGCCGAGTTCGTGGCATCGGTCAACGGCGGCAATCAGACCGTGCCGACGCTGAAGTTCGCCGACGGTTCGACGCTGACCAATCCGACCGCCGCCCAAGTCAAGACCAAACTCGCCGGCTGATCCGCGCTCAAGGTCCGCAGCGCCGCGCCCTAGTCGGACGCCGCCCAGGACTCGATGATTTCCCGGGCGATCGAGATGGAACCAGGCAACAGCAGGCGGGACTGACTCGTCGAACTCCAGTCCCCGTGATCGAGGGCTTCGCGGATCTCACCGCGGGTGAACCAGCCGGCCTCGGCGATCTCGCCATCGTTGAACGAGAACTCCTGCTCGGGGTCACCGAGGGCGTGAAAACCGACCATCAGCGACCGCGGGAACGGCCACGGCTGGCTACCCAGGTACTCGACGTCGGTGACGTTCAGGCCGATCTCCTCGGCAATCTCGCGCACCACACACGATTCGAAGGATTCACCGGCCTCGACGAAGCCGGCAAGAATTGAGAACAGCCGCTGCGGCCACTGCGTCTGACGGGCCAGCACTGCGCGGTCATGACCGTCGTGCACCAGGCAGATCACCGCCGGGTCGATCCGGGGAAATTCTTCGTGACCGGTGACCAGATCGGTTCGTGACCACCCCGATTTGGCCGGTGCGGTCGGCGCTCCGTCAATCGGGCTGAAACGCGCGTTGTCGTGCCAGTTCAACAACGCGGTGGCGGTGGCCACCAGCTGGGCGCTGACATCGTCGAAGATCTGGCCGGCCCGCCGCAGGTCGAGGACCTCGGTCGGGGCGCGCGGATCCTCGGGGGCTTGCAGCTCGGCCCGGATCGCCCAGGCGTGGCGGCCGTCACCGAGACGGCCGAGGAACACCGCGTCCCGCGGCGGCTCGTCGGCCACCTTGCTCGCCGGACCGAGCACGACCCTGCCGTCGGAGATAAGCACCTGGTTTCGTCGGTCCACCCGCAGCAAAAGCGCATCCGACCATCCCGCGACGGCCGCGTCGATGTCGGTGCGCAACGTGTCGGCCCGGTCAGCTCCCACCCTCGACAGCAGTGGAACGTGGCGCAGCCTGAACTCCGACGGACTCATAACCGGGATCCGCTCACCGCTCCGTGTCCACGCTGCGGATGTAGAGCAACCGGTCCCCCAGTTCCAGTGAGTCGACTTCGGCGTCGTCCACGCGGATCAGCTCGGTGTTACGCACCACGCCGAGGACGATGTCGCTCAGGTGCCGAGCCGAACCACCGGTCTCCTTGGGCGTCACCTCCCGCTCGGCGATCGCGAAGCCCGCATCGGGTGTCAGCAGGTCCTCCATCATCGCGACAACGCTTGGCGTCTGAACCGCGATGCCGAGCAGACGGCCCGCGGTCTCGGAGGTCACAACGGTCGAGTCCGCGCCCGACTGCTTGAGCAAATGCTCGTTGTCGGATTCCCGCACCGCGGCGATGATCTTGGCATTGGGTGCGAGCTCGCGTGCCGTGAGCGTCACCAGCACGGCGGTATCGTCGCGATTGGTGGCGACGATGATCGACTTGGCGTGCTGGGCACTGGCCAGCCGCAGCACTTCGGAGTCGGTGGCACTGCCGCGAACTGTCACCAGTCCGGCACTCTTGGCGCGCTCCAGCGCGGCGGTGTCCTCGTCGACCACCACGATGTCGGCGGGCGCGACCTCGTCGCCGACCATCGCCGCGGCCGCTGTCCGGCCTTTGGTGCCGTAGCCGACGATGATGATGTGGTTGCGCAATCTATTCCTCCAGCGCTGGATTTGGTAGACCTGCCGCGACTGCGTGGTGAGGGTCTCGACGGTGGTACCGATGAGGACGATCAGGAACGCGACCCGCAGTGGCGTGATCACCAGGACGTTGACCAGCCGCGCAGCCGGCGAGATCGGCGTGATATCGCCATATCCGGTGGTCGACAGTGACACCGTCGCGTAATACAGACAGTCCAGGAACGACAGTGGATCGCCTTGGGCGTCCCGGTAGCCGTCGCGGTCGAAGTAGACGATGAACACGGCGGCGAACAACGCCAGCAACGCATAGACCACCCGGGTGGAGATGCGGCGCCCCGGACTGACGGGCGCGGTCGGGATCTGCACGCGGTCGGTGAGCGCGTGGACCGGTAGGTCGGCCAACGATTGATCGAACCGACGAATCCGTCGGCGCAGACTGCCCTCAGCCACGAGGGCCAGTCACCGGGTGAGGCTGCCGCACCCGCACAATGTAACCATGACCGCACCCCCGCCCGAACTGCAGCAGATCGCCAAGTCCTCACGTGGCGCCAAGATGGGCTCCATGCTGATCGGGATGGGGGCCTTGCACTTCGCCGCTCCCAAGCCCTTCGACTCCATCGTTCCGGCTGAGTTGCCCGGCAGCCAGCGCTTCTACACCTACGCCTCGGGGGTCGCCGAAGTCGCCGTCGGCGGTCTGCTGGTGGTGCCGAAGACTCGCCGCGTCGGGGCGCTGGCAGCCATCGCGTTGTTCGTCGGGGTGTTCCCGGCCAACGTCAACATGGTCCGCCTGTGGTTCCGCGATCCGGCCAAGTCACTGCCGATGCGGGTGGCCGCCGTCGCCCGGCTGCCCTTGCAGATCCCGATGATCGCCCAGGCGTTGAAGATCTACCGCGAAAGCTGACAACGGTCACGCGGCGGGACCCATCAACTCGGCGATCTCATCGGCGTCCAGGAACACCTCGGGGGTGACGGTGCGCCCGGACCGCACATAGTGGAACGCCGCGCGCACCGACGACACCGGACAGTCCTGCAGTCGAGCCCATGCGAGTCGATAGACCGCTAGCTGAACAGCGTTGCGTTGCAATTCTTCTGGCGTTGACGGCGGATCGCCGGTCTTCCAGTCGACCACGGTCACTCCACCGTCCCGGTCAGCGAAGACCGCGTCGATCCGTCCCCGCACGACCCGGCCGGCGATCGCCATGTCGAACGGCACCTCCACCTCCACCGGTGTGCGTGCCGCCCACTCCGACAGCGCGAATGCGGCCTGCAACTCCTCGAGCTCTCCACGGTCCTGACGGTCGGCATCCACAGCGCCGGGTAGGTCGTCGAGGTCGAACAGCTTGTCCGACTGGAAGTACCGCTGCACCCATTCATGAAACGCCGTACCCAGCAACGCCTGGGAATCCGGCCGCAGTGGCAGCCGCCGATGCAGCCGATGCGCTACCGCCTCGGGATCGCGGCCGAGTTCGACCAGTGTGCTCACCGAAAGCTGAGTGGCCAACGGCGGCGCGGGCCGGTGCGCGGCCAGCTCCCTCTCGGCGAGCAGCGCCTCGACGTCGGCGGCCCAGCCGTTCACGTCCTCCGGCGCGACGCCCGGTGTGGGCCTCGACATCGCCTGCACCACCAGTTCAGCGCCGCGCTCGGTGTCGGTGTGGCGAGCCGCCGCCGGCCACATCGCCTCCACGATCTGATCGCGAATCGGGTTCGGATCACCGTCGGCAGGCGCCTCCGCCCAGACGTCGACCGCCCCGCAGGGGGTTCCCGCATCCGCCGCCGCGACGATGACATCCCTGATTTCGCAGAGGAACGACGACGGACCGCGAGGCTTGGACTCGGTGGCTCCCCAGTGATGTCCCGACGCCAGCAGAATGCGCTCGGCGCGGGTGATCGCCACATAGAGCAGCCGGCGTTCCTCGTCGGTTCGTCGCTGTTCGAGACTGCGCTTGTGGTCAGAGATTCTGTCCGACAATGCTTTCCGGTCGGTCACAGTGGAGGTGTCAAGCACCGGGACGCCATGCTCGGAGACGGTCGCACAGTCGCCGCGCAGCAGCGGGGGCAGATCGGCCGCGTCTGTCAACCAGGTGCGCGGGGAGGCAGTCGAGGGGAACACCCGCCCGCTGAGGTGCGGCACGGCGACGATCTGCCACTCCAGGCCTTTGGCGGCGTGCACCGTAAGAATCTGCACCCGGTCCGGGGCCACCGTGATCTCGGCGGGTGCCAGACCGTTTTCGACCTGTTCGGCCGCGTCCAGGAACCCCAGCAACGCCGAGACCGTGGCGCCGGGCCGGGTCGCGAAGTCCGCGACCACGTCACCGAACGCGTCGAGGTGTTCGGTCCCCGACCATCCCGCCGAGACGGGCCTGACCGCCCTGGCCTCGGTGTCGACTCCGAGCAGCCGACGCACCTCGGCAACCAGCTCGGGCAGCGGGCTGTCCAGGTGAGAGCGCAGCGCCGTCAGCTCCCGCGCCAGCGCCACGATCCTCATATGCCCGACGGGTGAGTATGCGGTGGCTGTGCCGGGATCGCAGAGGGCGTCGGCCAGGCACGGCGCGTCGGCGTCGGGAGCGACCTGGGCGACGATCTGGTCGGTCCCGCCGTTGCGCACCGGCGTACCGGTGTCGTTGAGCTGCATCGCGCGCCGCCACAACGCGGCGATGTCGCTGGCACCCAGCCGCCAGCGCGGACCGGTCAGCACTCGCATTGCGGCGGGTCCGGCGGTCGGATCGGCAGCCAGCCGCAGCATCGCCACCACATCGGCGACCTCCGGCACCGACAGCAGCCCGGCCAGACCGACAACCTCGACGGCGACCCCGCGCCGGGTGAGCGCGTCGGCCATCGGCGCGGCATCGGCATTGCGACGCACCAAGACCGCGGCCGTCGGCGCTGCACCGGTGGCGGTGACACCCTGGTGATAGAGCTTCGCCACCTCGTCGGCCACCCATTCACGTTCGGCCGCTACGTCCGGCAGTAGTGCGCACCGCACGCTGCCGGCCCCGGCATCAGGCCGGGGCCGCAGTGACCGCACTGCCACCGAACGGCGCCGCGCATCCGTGGAGATCGAATTAGCCAGGTGCAGCACCTCGGGTGGATTGCGCCAGCTGGTGCGCAGTTCCAGGCTCGGGGCCGGGGTGCCATCGGAGCGGGGGAAGTCTGTGGTGAACCGCGGGAGGTTGGTCGCCGAAGCGCCCCGCCAGCCGTAGAT
>JAGQTR010000520.1 GCA_020438915.1 Mycobacterium sp. | reverse complement strand
GCGCCGGTCGTACTCGCCGATCGTCGTCTTGAGCACATCGGTCCCGTCGGGCCGGGTAACCCATTCCTGGGTGCGTCGGATCGGAAGCTGCCAACAGACTTCGGGCTTGAGGGTCAGCGGCTCCACACCGATCTTCAGAGCCTTGCTGTGCAACGCACACCCGATACCGCCGGGCCAGCCGGGACGGTTCAGGAAGATGCAGGCACCCTTGTATTTTCGGGTACGCAGGGTGGGTTCCTCGTCATAGGAGTCCATTTCGAGGTAACCCTTCTTGCCCAGGCCCTTCTCGCGATACTGCCAATCCTCGGCCGTGAGAAGTTTGACGGCGTCGTCGAGTTTGGCGCGGTCGTCGTCGTCGGAGAGAAATGCGCCATGCGAACAGCATCCGTCGTCCGGTCGGCCCTCGACGGTGCCCTGGCAGGCCGGGGTGCCGAACACACATGTCCAGCGAGACAGCAGCCACGTCATATCCGCCGCGATCAGGTGCTCGGGATTGTCTGGGTCGTAGAACTCCACCCATTCGCGAGCGAAATCCAGCTCGACCTCACCGGGCGATCCAGTCACGATTTTCCACCGTAGACCCATTAGGTTGGTTAGGTGCGATTAGGCGTGCTCGACGCGGGCAGCACCACCGTTCACCTCCTCGTGGTGGACGCGCCCCGCGGCGGACATCCGACGCCGGGTCTTCGTCAACTCATAAATTTCACCTCTAGGATGGCCGCGTCCGACCGTGCGGAACTGGAAGGAGTCAGCGAAGCCGAGGGCAGGGTCCTCGTCGGCGGCGCCGGAGAATCGGCCTCACCGAAGATGTCCGTAGGCAATGCTGGACGGTGAAGCAACGACGCTCAGAGGCGACAGGCGATGACTGGATCAGATGACCACAGCAGCACCCGGCCGATCTCGGTCGCCGAGTTGCTGGCCAAGAACGGATCGATCGGTGCACCCCCGGTCGGCGGCAGGCGCCGCCGGCGGCGCGGCAATGCCGATGCCGTCACCGTCGCCGAGCTCACCGGCGAAATTCCCATCATCCGCGACGACGACCCTCCTCCGTCACCGGCACCCTCGGAGGTAGAAGAGCGGCTCGAAGAGGCCGACACCGACGCGGTCCCGGCGGCCAACGGCGCCGCCGACCAGACCGATGCGGAGGCCGAGACCGAAGCCGAGACAGAGACCGAAGCAGACGCAGAGGCAGAAGCCGAGATCACGCAGGTCGCCGCTGATGAGGACCCCCCAAAGACGTCCTCGGGAGACGATGTCGATGACGACTACGCCGACGCGGTCGCCGAGTACGCAGCACATCTTGAGCATCGCGACGCTGAAACCGACCCGCCGGCACCGCGTCGTTTCGGGTTCGGCCGCCCATCGGGCAAGAAGTCCAAGGCATCCAAAAAGTCGGCGGAGTCGGCGGCTGCCGATGCCGAGCACATGAGCCCAGACCCGCCCGACGACGGGGACGACGTCGATGTGCTGGACTTACCGACGGATGTGGAGACCCTGCCCGTCGCCGAGGATCTTGACGCCGAGACCGCACCCGACGCCCCGGACAGTGACGTTTTACCTTCCTACCTGCGCTCATCCCAGGAACCGCTGTTCGGCGGTCAAACCGTTGCCGACGACCTCGCCCGGCGCGGGACGCGCCCGGCAATCGAAGACGGCGACCTCGACGACGTCGAGGGAGATCTCGACGAGGAAGACACGCAGCACCTCGAACCGCGGCGGATGTCGTCGTTCGTCCATGGACTGTGGATTGTCGGGCAGAGCGTCTTCGCCGTCATCCTCGGCGCCGGACTGTTCGTCGCTTTCGACCAGCTGTGGAAATGGGAGAGAATCATTGCCCTGGTGTTGTCGGTACTGGTGATCCTGGGCCTGGTGGTCGCCGTGCGGGTGGTACGAAAGACCGAGGACATCGGCAGCACCTTGATCGCGGTAGCCGTCGGCGCGCTGGTCACGCTCGGCCCACTGGCATTGATTCAATCGGGCTGACTGCCCCGCCCTTAGTCAGAAAAGGCCGGATAGAGCACCGTGCGCCCCGCCATCAAGGTCGGTCTGTCGACCGCCTCGGTATACCCGCTGAGGACCGAGGCCGCGTTCGAGTATGCGGCCCGTCTGGGCTACGACGGCGTCGAGCTGATGGTGTGGGCAGAGTCGGTGAGCCAGGATGTTGGCGCCATCGCCGAACTGTCGAGGCGCTACCGGGTACCCGTGCTGTCGGTGCACGCTCCCTGCCTGCTGATCTCCCAGCGAGTGTGGGGCGCCAACCCGATCCCCAAGCTCGACCGCAGCGTCCGTACCGCAGAACAACTCGGGGCCCAGACGGTGGTGGTCCATCCGCCTTTCCGCTGGCAGCGTCGCTACGCCGAGGGGTTTGCCGATCAGGTGGCAGAGCTGGAAGCCACCAGCGATGTGATGGTCGCGGTGGAAAACATGTTCCCGTTCCGCGCTGACAGATTCTTCGGGGCCGGGCAGACGTCGATCGAGCGGATGCGGAAACGCGGCGGCAACCCCGGTCCCGGGATCTCGGCGTTCGCGCCGTCCTATGACCCGCTTGACGGCGGTCACGCGCACTACACGCTGGATCTGTCCCACACCGCCACAGCCGGCACCGATGCGGTCGAGATGGCTGGCCGCATGGGTGCGGGCCTGGTACATCTGCACCTGTGTGACGGCAGCGGCGCCTCGGCCGACGAGCACCTCCCGCCGGGTCGGGGCACCCAGCCGACGGTTCAGATCTGCGAGACACTGGCCGCCGGGGACTTCGCAGGCCATGTCATCCTCGAGGTGACCACCTCCGGTGCGCGCAATGGCGCCGAGCGTGAGGCGTTGCTGTCGGAATCGCTGCAGTTTGCCCGGGCGCATCTGCTGCGCTGACCCTAGGACGCGACATGACGAGCTCCACTCTGTTCACCGATGCGATGGCGCTGACCGCAGCGGGCGACGGTGTGTACGAGGGCGTACTTAACGAGCACTGGACCATCGGGCCGAAGGTCCACGGCGGCGCGATGCTGGCACTGTGCGCCCGCGCGGCCCAGGCAGAATTCGACGCCGGCGACGACGCTGGGGGCAGCGCGGACACCGAGCCCATCGCGGTGTCGGGAAACTTTCTGTGGGCGCCGGATCCGGGCCCGATGCAGTTGGTCACCACAGTGCGTAAGCGTGGACGGCGGATCAGCCTCGTCGACGTCGAGTTGAGGCAAGGTGACTGCACCGCAGTCCGTTCCGCGATCACCATTGGCACTCCCGAACACCACGTAGCGCCGCTGCTCTCGGTCAACCCGGTGGTGCCGCTCATGACGCCGGACCCGCCGCCCGGCCTCGAAGCGATCGGGCCGGGTCATCCGATGGCCGATTTCGTCCATCTGGCGCACGGTTGCGACATCCGGCCTTCATTGACGACGCTCGCGCCGCGCTCGGATGGCGGACCACCGGTCATCGAGTACTGGGTGCGGCCCAAGGGTGTCGCCCCGGACGTGTTGTTCGCGCTGCTGTGCGGCGACGTGTCGGCTCCGGTGACGTGGGGCGTCAACAGGCTCGGCTGGGCACCCACGGTTCAGTTGACGGCCTACCTGCGGGCGCGGCCGGCCGACGGCTGGCTGCGGGTGATGTGCACGACCACCCAGATCGGGCAGGACTGGTTCGACGAGGACCACATCGTTGTCGATTGCGAGGGGCGCATCATCGTCCAGAGTCGCCAGCTGGCCATGGTGCCGCCGCCAGCCTGAGTCCGCTGTCGTGCGATGCTGTCCGGCATGGCCCGAATCGCGATCATCGGCGGTGGCAGTATCGGCGAGGCGCTGTTGGGGGGTCTGCTGAGTGCCGGAAAACAGGTCAAGGACCTGGTCGTGGCCGAAAAGGATCCTGCCCGCGCGAAGTACCTCTCAGAGAAGTACACGGTGTTGGTGACGACGGTCGCCGACGCGGTCGACACTGCCACCTACGTGGTCGTCGCGGTCAAGCCACACGATGTCAAGGATGTCATCGGCGACATCGCCGAGACCGCGGCCAAGTTGGCCAGTGATGCCG
>JAGQTR010000519.1 GCA_020438915.1 Mycobacterium sp. | reverse complement strand
TGATGATGCTGCCGCCGCCGGAATGGTCGAGCATCAGCGGTGCGGCCGCTGCCGTCAGTGCGTGGGCCGTGGCGACGTTGAACGTGAAAGCGTCCCGCAGATCCTTCGTCGAAGTGTTCAACAGCGTGTTGGGCATGGTGCCACCGACGTTGTTGACGACGATGTCTAGTTTGCCGAAGGCATCGACGGCGGCGGTCGCCAGCGCGGCGGTGTCATCGGGGTGGGCGAGATCGGCGACGACGATGTGGGCGCGCCGGCCGGTGTTGCCGATCTGCTCGGCAACCTCCTCCAGCTGGGATCTGGTTCGGGCCGCAATCAGCACGTCAGCACCGGCTTCGGCGAATGCGAGGGCCATCGCTGCACCCAGGCCCCTGCCGGCGCCGGTCACCAACGCCACCTGATCGTCGAGCCGGAACCTGTCCAGAATCACGTATGCCTCCGTTCCCTTGCCGGGCGCCACGATAGCAACGTACACCGACGGCCGCGGGGGATTTCTGGAACACGTTCTAATTCGTTCCGGCTAGCCCTTCTTGGCTGCCGTCTTCTTAGCCGAAGCCTTCTTGGCCGGCGACTTTTTCGCGGCCTTCTTGCTTGCTTTCTTGGCGGCGGTCTTCTTGTCCGGGGTCTCCTTCGAGGGCGTGCCCTGATCCCTGCGCGCCTTGACGCTGGCCTCGAGTTTGGCCAGAAGGTCCGAGACGTCCTCGGTCTCGTCGAGCTCCTGGGGCTGTTCCTCGGTGGTGAACGCCTCGCCGCCCTCGAGTTTGGCCTGGATCAACTCGCGCAGATGTTCCTGGTAGTCGTCGTGATACCGGTCGGGGTTGAAATCGTCGGTCATCGAGTCGACGACCTGGCTGGCCATCTTCAGCTCCGCGGGCTTGACCTCGACTTCCTTGTCCAGCACCGGGAAGTCAGGGTCGCGGATCTCATCGGGCCACAGCAGCGTGTGGATCACCATCACGTCACGCTTGCTGAAGTCCTTTACCCGCAGTGCGGCCAGCCGGGTCTTGTTGCGCAGGGCGAAGTTGACGATCGCGACCCGGTCACTGTCCATCAGTGTCCTGGCAAGCAGCACATAGGATTTCGTCGACTTGCCATCGGGTTCGAGGAAGTAGCTGCGGTCATACATCAGCGGATCGAGTTCGCTGGCGGGAACGAATTCCAGCACGTCGATCTCCCGGCTGCGTTCCTCGGGGAGGGTGTCGATGTCCTCGTCGGTGATGATGACGGTCTGGCCGTCGTCGGAGTCGTAGGCCCTTGCTATGTCGCGGAATTCGACGACCTCGCCGCACACCTCGCAGACCCGCTTGTAGCGGATACGCCCGTTGTCCTTGGCGTGCACCTGGTGGAACTTGATGTCGTGATCCTCGGTTGCGCTGTAGACCTTGACGGGGACGTTCACCAGGCCGAAGGCGATCGAACCCTTCCAAATGGATCGCATCAGCCCAGTATGTCCGATGAGTCGGCACCCTCGCCGTGGGCGCGGGGAACGGATCGGCGGAGGCTGGCACGATCGGGCAGATCGGCTCCGGCGCGCCCCACGGTGAGTGCCGCGGTGTGGGTGGCCGCGCGCACCGCCGTCGTCAGCGCCTGCGGATCGATCGCCGCCAACTGTGCCCGGCGGCCGGCGCCCAGCAGGTCGAGTGACCACAGGGCGTCGATCAGGCCGGTCATGAACGCGTCACCCGCACCGACAGTGTCGACGACTTCCACATCCATCGCAGGTACCCGCACCGTTCCGGCGGCACACATGCCCACGGCGCCTTGGCCGCCCAGCGTCACCACGACGATCTTGGGGCCCAGCGCGAGCCATGCGGTGGCGATCTGCTCCGGCGTGCGGGTCGGATCGATCCAGCGCAGATCCTCGTCGCTGGCCTTGACGACGTCGGTTCGCTCGAGCAGCCGGTCCATGCGGGTGCGGGCGGCATCGGCGTCGGCCACCAGGGCCGGGCGGATGTTCGGGTCGAACGTCACGGTCGCCGCGGGGTGATAGGCGTCGACCAGCGCCGCGGTCGCCAGGCAACCAGGGGCCAGCACAGCCGCTATCGAGCCGGTGTGAACGACCAGCGGGGGTGCTACCCGTGGGGTGCCACTGAGCTGCCAGTCGATGTCGAACGCGTACGTCGCCACGCCGGCGGCGTCGAGGACGGCGCGCGCGGTGGGCGTTCGCGTAGCGTCCTGGCTTCCCGGAACAAGTTGTGCTCCTGAGGATTCCACGTAATCTCGGATGCGTCGGCCGTGCGCGTCGGTGCCGATGTGGGTGAGGAAATCGACCGGCCGGCCCAGTCGTGCCAGCCCGACTGCGACGTTGAGCGGGCTGCCGCCGACGTGCTCGGTGGGTGCCCCAGCGCCCCGATCGACGATGTCGATCAGCGCCTCGCCGATGACCAGTGCCCGCACCCCGTTGACGGTACCGGGGCCGCGTCGGCCGCCTGTGCTTATACCGTGGAAAGGTGGACGGCTACGACCGGGTGAAGCTGACGAACCCGGATAAGGTGCTGTATCCGGCTACCGGCACCACCAAAGCTCAGGTTTTCCACTATTACATCGACGTCGCCGAGGCGATGCTGCCGCACATCGCGGGGCGACCTGCGACGCGGAAGCGGTGGCCGAACGGGGTGGCGAAACCGTCGTTTTTCGAGAAGCAACTGGCGTCCTCGGCGCCGGACTGGTTGTCCCGAGGCGCCATCGCGCACAAGTCCGGCACCACCACCTACCCGGTCATCGACACCGTCGAAGGGCTGGCCTGGATCGCTCAGCAGGCCGCCCTGGAGGTGCACGTGCCGCAATGGCGGTTCCTGGATGCCGCTGGTCACACCGTGGGTCCTGCCACCCGAATCGTGTTCGACCTCGATCCCGGCGACGGCGTCAGCATGCGGCAGCTGTGCCGGGTCGCCCACGAGGTACACGCACTGATCACCGACATCGGGCTGGCAACCTTTCCCTTGACCAGCGGCAGCAAGGGCCTGCACCTGTATGTTCCGCTGCCGGATCCGATCAGCTCGCGGGGGGCGTCGGTGCTGGCCAAGCGGGTGGCTCAGCAGCTGGAACAGGCCATGCCCGAGCAGGTCACCGCGACGATGACCAGAAGCTTGCGGGCGGGCAAGGTATTTCTGGACTGGAGTCAGAACAACGGCAACAAGACCACCATCGCGCCGTATTCCCTTCGGGGCCGGGAGTATCCGACCGTTGCCGCGCCCCGTACCTGGGAGGAACTCGATGATCCGGACCTGCGCCACTTGACCTTCGAGGAGGTCCTGGAACGGCTGGATTCCGACGGTGACCTGCTCGCAGACTTGGACGACGCACTGCCGGCGGCGGATCGGCTGACGACCTACCGGAGCATGCGCGACACCGCAAAAACTCCGGAGCCCATTCCCGGCGGACCGCCGCGGGTTGGCGACAACGACAAGTTCGTCATCCAGGAACACCACGCTCGGCGGCTGCACTACGACTTCCGGCTCGAACGCGACGGTGTGCTGGTCAGCTGGGCAGTGCCGAAAAACCTGCCCGAGACGCCGTCGGTCAATCACCTTGCCGTGCATACCGAAGACCATCCGATGGACTACCTGACCTTCGCCGGAAGCATCCCCAAGGGGGAGTACGGGGGCGGCGAAGTCTACGTCTGGGACACCGGCACTTATGAGACCGAGAAGTTCAATGACAACCCGCCCGACGGGCCGGCCAAAGGCGGCGAGGTGATCGTCACGCTGCACGGCGAGAAGATCAACGGGCGCTACGCACTGATTCAGACCGATGGCAGAAACTGGCTGGCCCATCGGATGAAAGACCAGCAGCGGCCCACCGCGGCAGATCTTGCGCCGATGCTGGCGACAGAGGGCTCCGTTACCCGACTTAGCAAGGCGCAGTGGGCGTTCGAAGGCAAGTGGGATGGTTATCGGTTGCTCGTCGATGCCGACCACGGCGCACTCACGCTCCGCTCGAGACGCGGACGTGACGTGACCGACGAGTATCCGCAACTGCAGGTGCTGGCCGCCGATCTGGCTGACCACCACGTGATTCTCGACGGTGAAGCGGTCGTGCTGGACGAATCGGGAGTCCCGAGTTTCAGCGGGATGCAGAACCGTGCGCGCTCGACCCGGCTGGAGTTCTGGGCATTCGACATCCTTTATCTCGATGGGCGATCGTTGTTGCGGGCCAAGTACTCCGACCGCAGAAGGGTGCTCGAGATGCTCGCCCAGGCAGGTGGATTGATCGTGCCCGATCCGATCGCCGGCGATGGCCCCTCGGCGCTGAAGATCGCGCGGGGTAAGAAGTGGGAGGGAGTCGTCGCCAAGAAGCGGGACTCCACCTACCAGCCAGGCCGGCGCTCGTCGTCGTGGATCAAGGACAAGATCTGGAACACCCAAGAGGTGGTGGTCGGTGGCTGGCGCGAGGGAACCGGTGGACGGACCAGCGGGATCGGTGCGTTGATGCTGGGCATTCCCGGTGTGGATGGCTTGCAGTTCGTCGGACGGGTGGGAACGGGCTTCACCGAGAAAGAACTTACCGCCCTCAAGAAGACATTGGAGCCCCTGCACAC
>JAGQTR010000518.1 GCA_020438915.1 Mycobacterium sp. | reverse complement strand
CGTCAAACGCCGAGTAGTCCACGTTCGCCGGATAGATGCTCGATCCCAGACCGCGCATGAGCCGCGGCGCCGCGGGCTGACCGAAGATCGTGGAGCCGATCGTGTCGACCCCGATCAGCCGCATTTTTGCATTGTATTGGCGTAGAACTTGTGACACCCCGACTGAGTGACCGCCGGTTCCCACCGAACACACCAAGACATCCGCGCCTCCGATCTGGTCGATCAGCTCGGCGGCCAGACCGTGGTAGGCCGTGACGTTGTCGGGATTGGCGTACTGGTCCGGACACCACGATCCGGGTTGGGCGGCAACGATTTCAGCGACCCTGTCCTGGCGGGCTTGCTGCCAGCCGCCTTCCGGGTGCGGCTCGGTGACCACATCGACCACCGCACCGTATGCCCGCAACATCTGATGCACGATCGGCTCAAGGCCTGCATCGGTAACAACGGTCACCGGATGCCGATACATGATGCCTGCGAGCGCGAGCCCTAAACCCATTGTGCCGCTCGTTGATTCCACGATCATCGCGCCGGGCTGCAGGTCGCCGCGATCGCGTGCCCGCTCAACCATGTGCAGCGCGGGTCTGTCCTTCATCCCATTAGGGTTATGGCCCTCGAGCTTGGCCCAATACCCGCGGTTGTGGTCGGCCGACGACTCGGGCACCCACAACAGTGGGGTGCGGCCCACCATCGACTGAGGTCCACTGCCGCCGGCTGCCGATTCTTCGGTGATCGATGCCGAAAGGATAGTGCTGTCCATCAAGCTGATTCCCATGTGAGGGGCGCGCACGTAGCGGCCAGAAGTTGTTGACATACCTGCTGCAGGCACGGCCAAACAACCCGCCGCCGCCCGCACACGGGTGCGTCAGCGGCGAATCACACAGAGATCAGTAATAACCGCCCGACCCGGCCTTGCCGGACCAAGCCACACACGCAATACCGGAGGACCCCTCGACCGGTCGAAACCGGCAACAGCAGACATCGCCAGCGCCATCGCAATGACCGCGACAGCAGCCAACACCCGCAACGGGTTCATACTGCGGAACGCCGCCACTACCGCATCGATACCGAGGTACACCGTCTTGTGTAGCGCCCCTGCATGGGAGTGGTCAGCGGTAATGACGTGACCTGCCGACGCGACCCATCCGAACTGGGCCGCCTGGGCAACGATCTGGCCGTGATCGTGCTCGTGGTCGTGCGTGTGGTGCGCTGCCCCGGCAGCGTGGCTGCCGTGTGTGTCACTGCTAGACGCGAAATTCAGCACCGGCACACAGGTACCGAGCACAACCAGAGCTGCGATCAACCATCTGCGGGAAATGATCCAGCCTGGCGGTACGCCGTGAGTGCAGGCACTTCCAGCCCCAGCACTGCGACGACCACGAACGGACACGTCCGCCACCCTAACACCGCCACGGCCAATACCCGCCCAGGGTATGTGGCGCGTCCCGGCGTGATTGGTACGGGCAACACCGCTGCGGCGCGCCACCAAGGTCGGCCGCTGTGCGCGTGCTTGCGGTTGAATGCCGATGTGGATGGTGATAGATCGGCAGGGCGTCCGCGGGATGCGTCGATCGACGAACGGGTCCTTGCGGTAACGCGGGAGTTGCTTGTCGAGCTGGGCTGGGATGAGCTGAGTATGCGGCTGATCGCCGCCCGCGCCGGGGTCAGCCGGTCGAGCCTGGCTCGCCGCTGGACCTCGAAGGCGGAATTGGTTTTGCACGCGATTTTGGGTGCGACCCCGGATCTCGCGCCGTTCGCCGGTACCGACCGAGCCGGGTGGGTGGACTGGGTGGTGCGCGGCAGCCGTCAGCTGTTCGCGCGCGCCGAAGTGAAGGCCGCCGTGCCCGGCCTGCTGCTGGCGATGGCCGAGAACCCGGAGTTGCGCGGGCGGTTGTGGTCGGACTTCAGCGGGCCGGCGGTGGCGCTGTTCGCCGGGGCCGATGGTGGCGACGCCGAGCGCGATGCCCGGGCCGCGCTGGCGATGGCGGCCGGCGCTGCGATGTTCCTGACCACGATTGCCGTGGAGGACGACACCGAGGCGTTGCAGGCCCGGATCGTCGACATCCTTACTGCGGCGGTGGCGCGTCCCGCAACGACCTGATGATGGCGTCCACCGGGGACCGCCATTCCATGTCGAAATCGCGCAGCGTGGCGGTGTCGTCGGTCGGAGTCGCTGCGGTGAGCAGCAGCGCTGCCTCGTAGGTCAGGCCGTCGCCCATCGGGACGATTCCGCCGAGGACGTCGCCAATCCGGCTCAACCCGCGAAAGACTCCTTGGCTGAGAGGAACTCGCTTGAATCGGCGGCCAACGCCGCGTTCGAGCGCGGAAATCATTTCGTCGAACTGCACCAGCACTCCGCCGCAGACGTAGCGTCGCGGGCCGCGTCCGGGTGTCATCACCGCGGCGTGAACGTCGGCGACATCGCGGACGTCGATCATCTGCATGCCACCGCGCAATCGCGGTGCCACGCCGAACCGTACGATCGGCGCCCAGCCCCGTTCGGTGACACCGGGCGGGGTGTGGAACGCCCGGCCGACGACGCTTGAGGGATAGGTGACGACCACCGGTGCACCCTGTTGTTGCAGGCGCCGGGCAACACGGTCGGCATAACCCTTGGTCTTGGCGTAGACGCTGCGGCCATCGGCGGTAGGGCTGTCGGGGCCGATGACGCCGTCCGGCGGTGGGAACATGGCGCTGTAGCTGCTCACCGACACCACCGGGTCGAGGCCCATCTCGGCCGCCCTGGTGAGCAGCGCCTCGGTGGCGTGCGCATTGATCTGCCACATCAACTCGCTGCGGCGGTTATCCGTGCCGACCACGCCCGCGGCGTGCAGTATCGCATCGCAGCCGTCCAGTAGTGCCTCGATGGTCGCGCCGTCGCGGATGTCGCCGGACAGCGCGTCGACCGCACCCACCTCGGCCAGCCGACTCAGCACCGGTGCGTCGTGGGCATCGGGTCCGACCAGTAGCCGCACCTCGTGCCCGTCTGCGAGTAGGGCTCGCACGGTGTGCGCGCCTAGATATCCGGTTCCACCGGTGACACCGATCAGCATGAGTGCTATATTACGGGGCCAATGGCATCGAAACTAACTCAGGTCTCATCTGCGGCATTCACCCAGATGAAGCTGGGGCCTCTCACGCTGAAGAACCGATTCATCAAGGCCGCCACGTTCGAGGGCAGGATGCCGCGCGGCGAGGTCACCGACGACCTGATCGAGTTCCACACGGAGGTGGCGCGCGGCGGTGCGGCGATGACCACCGTCGCCTACTGCGCGATCTCGGCCGGGGGCCGAGTACATCGCGACACCATGGTGCTCGACCGCCGGCGCGCCCAGGCGTTACGTCGGCTGACCGATGCCGTGCACGCCGAGGACACGCTGGTGAGTGCCCAAATAGGGCATGCGGGCCTGGTTGCCAACACCCGCTCCAACCGGATGAAGACCCTGGCGCCGTCGACCCGGCTCAGCGCCCCCGCGATGGCGTTGGTACGCGGTGCGACCATCGACCAGCTCGAAACGGTGATCAGCGATTTCGGCGCGGCGGCCCGCAACGCCGTCGATGCCGGCTTCGATGCCATCGAGGTGCACCTCGGACATGGATATCTCGTCAGCTCGTTCTTCAGCCCCAATCTCAACAGACGTACCGACCGCTTCGGCGGCGACATGGTGCGGCGCGCCGAACTGGCGCGCCGCGTTGTGGAACGGGTGCGGCGCGAGGCCGGCGACTCAGTCGCCGTGGTAGCCAAGTTCAACATGGATGACGGAGTCCGCGGCGGTTTCTGGCTCACCGACAGCCTGCCGACGGCACGGCTTCTCGAAGCCGACGGGCACCTCGATGCGCTCGAACTGACCGGGGGCAGTTCGCTACTCAACCCGATGTACTACTTCCGGGGTGAGGTCCCGATGGCCGAGTTCATCGCCTCCCAGCCCGCCGTCGTCGGGCTGGGCCTGCGGGTCATCGGCCGCCGGTTGTTCCGGACCTACCCGTTCGAAGAGGCTTACTTTCTGCCGCAGGCGCGCCAGTTCCGCGAAACGCTCTCGATGCCGTTGATCCTGCTCGGCGGGGTGAACAATCTCGACACCGTCGAGACGGCCATGGCTGAGGGGTTCGAATTCGTGGCGATGGCCAGGGCGCTGTTGCGTGATCCCGGGCTGATCAACAAGTTTCGGGAGAGCACGGCCCGCGAAGGGCTGTGTGTGCACTGTCAGAAGTGCATGGCGACCATATACGGCGGCACGCGATGCGTGCTGCGATCCCAACCGCTGGCATTGTCAACACAGGAGGCATAACCCGATGGGTCGAGTAAGCGGACGGGTTGTGCTGATCAGTGGGGCTGCGCGGGGAATGGGCGCCGAACACGCCCGTGCGCTGGCCGCCGAGGGCGCCTCGGTGGTCATCGCCGACGTCCTGGACGATGAGGGTGCCGCCGTCGCCGAGAGCATCGGCGAACAGGCCATGTTCGTCCACCTCGATGTCACCGACGAGCACAGCTGGTCGGCGGCCGTCACGGCCACCGTCGAACATTTCGGCTCGCTGTCGGTGTTGGTGAACAACGCCGGCATCGTCAACGGCAATCTCATCGCAGACTATGAGGTGGCGCAGTGGCGCGCGATTCTCGACGTGAACCTCACCGGCACGTTCCTCGGCATCCGCGCAAGCGTTGCGGCGATGACCGCGGCGGGGGCCGGATCGATTATCAACGTGTCCTCGGTCGAGGGCTTCCGCGGCAGCCCGGGGCTGCACGGTTACACCGCAACCAAGTTCGCCGTGCGGGGACTGACGAAGTCAGCCGCACTGGAGCTCGCGGAGCACAACATCCGGGTCAATTCGATTCATCCCGGCTTTGTGCGGACCCCGATGACCGACGGTATCCCCGAGGACTTCTTGACCATTCCGCTGGGCCGCGGCGCCGAACCCGCTGAAGTGTCCGCGATGGTGCTCTTCCTGGCTAGCGACGAATCGTCCTACTGCACCGGATCCGAGTTCATCGTCGACGGTGGCCTCCTCAGCGGTGTACCGCACCGCACCTTCTGATTCGATGTGCCTCAACTGCTTTTGGAGTCGGAAGTCGGCTACGGTGATGTTGGCCAGCTCCCAAGGCCCTGAATCTGATCGAAGATGGACACGTGCAAGGAACGGACGCAGTGACGGCATCGCCCGGCGCGGTAACTTTCGAGGGATCTGCCGGCGCGCCCCTCGCAGCAACGCTTGAGCTGCCCAGCGGCCCACCCCGAGGCTGGGCGCTGTTCGCGCACTGCTTTACCTGCGGCAAAGACAGCGTTGCGACTTCCCGCATCTCTCGCGCGTTGGCCAAAACTGGAATTGCGGTGCTGCGCTTCGATTTCA
>JAGQTR010000517.1 GCA_020438915.1 Mycobacterium sp. | reverse complement strand
CCCGGGGTCGTTCGTATCGCGAACTCCCGTTGCGGCTCTTTGAGTTTGGCACGGTATACCGCTACGAGAAGTCCGGTGTGATTCACGGACTGACCCGGGCCCGGGGCTTCACGCAGGACGACGCGCACATTTACACCACCCGCGAACAGCTGCGCGAGGAACTGGGATCGTTGCTGCAGTTCGTGCTCGACCTGCTGGCCGACTACGGCCTGGATGACTTCTTCCTCGAACTGTCGACCAAGGATCCGGAGAAATCCGTTGGTTCTGACGAGATATGGGACGAGGCCACCGAGACGCTGCGGGAGGTCGCCGAGTCGTCGGGCCTCGAATTGGTGCCCGACCCGGGCGGCGCCGCGTTCTACGGTCCGAAGATCTCGGTGCAAGTGCGCGACGCACTGGGGCGCAGCTGGCAGATGTCGACCATCCAGCTCGACTTCACCATGCCGGATCGTTTCGAGCTCGAATACACCGCCCCGGATGGATCACGTCAACGGCCCGTCTTGATCCACCGAGCCCTTTTCGGGTCGATCGAGCGGTTCTTCGGTGTACTCACCGAGCACTACGCGGGGGCGTTCCCGGCATGGCTGGCGCCGGTACAGGTGATCGGTATCCCAGTTGCCGACGGCCACGTCGCCTACCTCGACGAGGTGGTGGCGCAGCTACGAGCGTGCGGTATCCGCGCCGAAGTCGATTCCAGCGACGACCGGATGGCCAAGAAGATCGTCAACCACACCAACCAGAAGGTACCGTTCATGCTGCTCGCGGGTGACCGTGACGTTGATGCCGACGCCGTCAGCTTCCGGTTCGGTGACCGCACCCAGATTAACGGGGTTGCCCGCGACCAGGCCGTCGCGGCCATCCTGGATTGGGTGACGCGCCGCGAAAATGCCACGCCCACTGCTGAACTCGTAGTCATTGACCCAGCGGTAGGCGGGGGCTGACGTGGATCCGGAGGACACGATCGTCGACCGTGGAGCGGGGGACCAGGACCACCTGCAGCGGCTGTGGACGCCACATCGGATGTCCTACATCGCCGAGGCGCCGATGAAGACCGGCCGCGCCACCACCACCGAGCCGTTCAGCGACATCCCGACGATGTCCGACGAGGACGGTCTCGTCGTCGCCCGCGGTGAGCTTGTCTACGCCGTGCTGAACCTCTATCCGTACAACCCCGGCCACCTGATGGTGGTGCCCTATCGAAGAGTTTCCGAACTCGAGGATCTCACCCTCGAAGAGGGCGCGGAGCTGATGGCATTCGCGCAGAAGGCGATTCGCGTAATCAAAGCGGTGTCGAAACCTCACGGATTCAACGTTGGCCTCAACCTGGGACAGTCGGCGGGCGGCAGTCTGGCCGAACATCTCCACATGCATGTGGTGCCGCGCTGGGGTGGTGACGCGAACTTCATCACGATCATCGGAGGCTCCAAAATCATTCCCCAATTGCTGAGGGACACCCGTCAGTTGCTGGCCACGGAATGGGGCAACCAGCGGTGAGCGGTTTCTACTTGATGACCCGGGCGGCCTATGCGAAGGTGGCGCGGCCGGTGGCCAAGGGTGCACTGCGCCTGGGTCTGACGCCCGACGTCGTCACCATCCTCGGCACGGCCGGCGCGGTGCTCGGCGCGCTGACGCTGTTCCCGATCGGTCAGCTCGGTTGGGGTGCGGTGGTGGTGGCGTTCTTCGTGCTGGCCGACATGCTCGATGGTGCGATGGCCCGCGAAAGCGGTGGCGGCACCCGCTTCGGAGCGGTTCTGGACGCGACCTGCGACCGCATCAGCGACGGCGCGCTGTTCTGTGGGCTTCTGTGGTGGGCGGCCTTCGGGCGCGACAGCGCCGAACTGGTCGTCGCGACGATGATGTGTCTGGTTTCCTCGCAGGTGATCTCCTACATCAAGGCCCGTGCCGAAGCCAGCGGCCTGTCCGGGGACGGCGGGCTGATCGAACGCCCCGAGCGCCTGGTCATCATCCTGGTGGGAGCGGCGCTGTCGGACCTTCCGTTCCTCCCGCTTCCGTGGCTGCTCGACGTCGCCATGTGGGTACTCGCGGTGGCCAGCGTGGTGACGGTGGGCCAGCGCCTGCACAGCGTGCGGACCTCGGCCGGGGCTATGCAGCCGCTTCCGGTACCAGGCAGCGACGAGAAACCCGAGAACACCGAACAATGACGCGTCAGCCGGCTAGGTCGAACAGCGACCGCGGTGCCCGCTACCGGCACCCGAGCGCATGGGGCGGCCACCTCTCGGACTGGGGGTATGGCGCTGGCTGGAGACTGGTGCGCGCAGCGCCGGAGATTGTGGCGCGCAACGTGTTCGGTGCCGGTGCCCAGTTCGCCGCGTTGAATGGCGGCCCCGAGCAGCTGCGTAAGAACCTGGCCCGGGTCATCGGGGTGGCACCCCAGAACGTGCCAGCCGCGCTGATTCGCGCTTCCCTTGCCTCCTACGCCCGGTATTGGCGGGAGGCGTTTCGATTGCCGTCGATGGATCACGCCGAGCTGGGTAAACAGTTGAGTGTGCAAGACATCGAGCTGGTGTGGTCGGCACTTGAGGATGGTCGCGGGGCAGTGCTGGCGCTGCCGCACAGCGGCAACTGGGACATGGCCGGGGTCTGGCTGGTGCAGAACCACGGCACGTTCGCCACCGTCGCTGAGCGTCTCAAGCCGGAGTCGCTGTACTACCGGTTCCTGGCCTACCGGGAGAGCTTGGGTTTCGAGGTGGTGCCGCTGTCCGGTGGCGAGCGTCCGCCGTTCGAAGTTCTCTGCGACCGGCTCCGCGACAACGGCGTGGTGTGTCTGATGGCTGACCGGGACCTGACCCGCACTGGTGTGCAGGTCGATTTCTTCGGAGAGCCCACGCGGCTGCCTGCAGGTCCGGCCAAGCTCGCCCTGCAAACCGGTGCCGCGCTGTTCCCAGCACACTGTTGGTTCGAGGGGGATGGCTGGGGTATCCGCGTGTACCCGGAACTGGATACCTCCTCCGGCGATGTCACGGTCATCACCCAGACCTTGGCGGACCAGTTCGCCCGCAATATCGCCGAGCACCCGGCCGATTGGCACATGCTGCAGCCGCAATGGTTGGCCGATTTGTCCGATGAGCGCAGGGCCCGACTGGAGGCGACCTGATGGTCGCCCGCCTGACCGGAGGGCCGCGCTGATGCGCATCGGCATGGTCTGTCCGTATTCATTCGATGTTCCCGGGGGCGTGCAGTCACACGTTCTGCAACTCGCCGAGGTGATGCGCGGGTATGGGCACGAGGTCAGCGTCTTGGCGCCGACTTCCGCTGTGGCGCACGTCTCGCTGCCCGACTACGTGGTCTCCGGGGGCAGGGCGGTGCCTATTCCCTACAACGGCTCGGTCGCCAGGCTGCGCTTCGGCCCGGCCACTCACAGACGAGTCAAGAAGTGGCTGCTGCAGGGGGATTTCGATGTGCTGCATCTGCACGAGCCGAATGCTCCGAGCTTGTCCATGCTGGCGCTCAAGATCGCCGAAGGGCCGATCGTCGCAACCTTTCACACCTCAACGACGAAATCACTGACCCTCTCGGTGTTCGAACCCATCCTTCGGCCCATGCACGAGAAAATCGTCGGCCGTATCGCGGTCTCGGATCTGGCCCGGCGTTGGCAAATGGAAGCACTGGGCAGCGACGCTGTGGAGATCCCGAACGGCGTCGACGTCGCGTCGTTCAGGTCCGCGCCGCCGCTCGACGGGTATCCGCGTCCGGGAAAAACGGTGCTGTTTCTGGGGCGCTTCGATGAGCCACGCAAGGGGATGGCGGTACTTCTCGCTGCGCTGCCCGCACTCGTCGAACGATTCGCTGACATCCAGCTTCTGGTCGTGGGCCGCGGCGATGAGCAGGAGTTGCGCGCCGAGGCCGGCTCACTGGCCGGCCATCTGCACTTTCTGGGCCAGGTCGACGATGCCGAGAAGGCCTCGGCGATGCGCAGCGCCGACGTCTACTGCGCCCCCAACACCGGCGGGGAGAGCTTCGGAATCGTGCTTGTGGAGGCGATGGCCGCAGGTGCCGCGGTGGTAGCCAGCGACCTGGACGCGTTTCGCCGGGTTCTGGACAACGGGCGGGCCGGGCGGTTGGTGCCGGTCGACGATTCATCGGCACTGGCGGCAGGCCTGATCGAGGTACTCAGCGACGATGCCTTACGGGAGCGCTACATCGGTTGTGGGGCCGAATCAGTGCAGCGCTACGACTGGTCGGTCGTCGCCATGCAGATCATGCGGGTCTACGAGACGGTTGCGGGTGCAGGGGTGAAGGTGCAGGTGGCCGGTTCGGCAGGGAGGAGCGAGGCGCCCGGGGGAATGAACGCGGGGGCTCCGTGATCCCGTGGGTGACCGCGGTACTGGTCGCGGTACTGGTCGCAGGGGTCCTGCTGGTGGGTGCCTGGGCTCTTCAGACCGCCAATCGCCTCGACCGGTTGCACGTGCGCTACGACCTCTCGTGGCAGGCCCTCGACGGGGCGCTGGCCCGCCGAGCGGTGGTGGCACGCGCGGTCGCGGTCGACGCCTACGGCGGCGGGCCGGACGGCAAGCGGTTGGCCGGGCTTGCCGGCGCGGCCGAGCGCGCGCCCCGCTCCAG
>JAGQTR010000516.1 GCA_020438915.1 Mycobacterium sp. | reverse complement strand
GACTCCGGCCAGTCCATGCTGCGTCCGGTCAGTACGGCCAGATCATTGGAGTTCCACAACACGCGGGTGCACACGGTCCCCAACATAGGGCACCGAGACCCGGTCTACCGCAGCTTCAGGGCTTCACCTTCGCGCGGGAGTACGCGATGTCGTAGAAGCTCCAAGCGACCAGCGTGCCGAGCGCGATCGAAAAGATGGCGGCGAGGGTGCTGGCGAGGGTGTTGGCGTCCAGCGTTCTCTGCGTCGCCGCCTCGCTGATCGATTCGAACCCCAACGCTCCGGGGACCAGCGACCAGAACGCTGCGAGCAACATCACGAACATCGGTGGCGCTCTCTTCACCTTCGCCGCGATCACGGCGAACGGGAAGACCAGCAAGGCACCCACCGCTCCTGAGTGTGCCGACGACAGGAAAAGCCCACCCACTTTTTGGCCGATCAGGGCCACGGCGACGGCGGCGGCGAGCCAGATCAGAGATCCGCGCGGGGCCGACAGATAAAGGTAGAGCCCGACGGCGATGACGACGATCGCCACGTAAAAAGACATCGGCCCCATCCTCGCGGCCGGCTCGTGCGGCGCGGCCTGCCCTGCGATCGCTACCCCTATGGCCACTCCGAAAGCCAGCAGCATCAGTTGTACGACGCCGTAAACGAGGCGACTCGACCCCGCCATGACCGCCCCTCCGGCGATTTCCATGGCCCCGATGGTCAGCGACAGGCCGGGCAGGGTGGCCACCAGAGCCGGAGCGATGATCCTCAGCAGTTCGTCACCGGCGGCGTCGGCGACGAACCAGGTGGCCAACATCGTCACCACCGCTGCCGAAAAAGACGGAACGATCGCCGCGAGTGTCGGCAGGCGGCGTGCGACGACGACGACAACGCCGACCACAGCTCCCAGAAACACGTACGCCCACAACGCTGTCCACGCCGGATTGATCACGATGCCGAACCCCAGCGTGGTGATGACGTAGCCGAGCAACACGGTGACCGGTCCGAAACGGGGATTGGCCGTGCGCGCCTCCGTGATGCCACGGACGGCATCCTGCGGCGTGATGGCACCCGCCTCGGCAAGCCGGGTGATCGCATCGACCTTGCCGGCCCGGTCAAGCTGGGTGGTCCCGCGCGTAGAAGCCGCCACCTCGTGGCCGGTGCTACCCACCTGAACGATCAGCACCGTCGGGAGCGCGGCGATCAGCACGGATTCGGTGGTGTACCGCTGGGCGATGTGCGCCAGCCGCGTCTCCACCACTCCGCTGGGAACCTGGACCTCCAGAAGTGCGATACCGATCTCACGAAGCATCAACGCCACCGCGCTCACCGAGTAGGCATCGGGATGGGCCAGTGGCGCCGGTGACTGCTTGCTCACCGTGTCCCATGCGCGTTTGGCGCGACCACTCCAGCTGGGTGTCATGTGGTCTCGTCGAAATCCTTGACGACGTCGGCGACTCGACGCACCTGATCGATGTCCGAACTGGTCGGGATCAGGTGAATCTCATCGGTGCCTATCTCAGCGAACCGTTTGAGCACTGCATGCAAGTCATCCTCGGTGCCGGCCCAGCCGGTGGTGGGCGCCATCGCGTCGACGATCTCGGCGGGAATCCAGTTCATGTAGCGCAGTAGGTGGCGGTGCACCTGTTCGCGTGGTTGGTCGCCGGCGCCGATTGCGAACCAGAACGACGTGGCCAAGTGCGGTGCAGTCTTGCCGGCCTGCCGCCACGAATCGCGTGCCACGTCGAACAGCTCATTCTGCTTGTCGAGATCCAGGTCCAGGGTGATGCCGGCGAGCCCGTCGGCCCAGCGGGCCGCATGGCGCGTCGTCTTGGGTCCCGTCGTGCCCACCAATAGCTTCGGGCCGCCGGCCTGTACCGGCGACGGGCCGACGGGCAGCGTCGAATCGGTGACTTTCTGCCCAGACCACACCCGCTTCATCACAGCGACCCGGTCGGCCATGTTACGCATCGTCTGGGTGGCGGGGTCCGCGCCGGCTGCGAGGTAGTCCTCCTTTCGGCCGCCCACGCCGACTCCGACGGTGAGCCGGCCGCCGCTGAGCATGTCGCCGGTGGCCAGCGCCTTGGCCAGCATCACCGGGTCATGCAGTTGCGGAATGATCACCGTGGTGACCAGCTGTATCCGGTCCGTCCACGCGGCCAGCGCCCCAAGCAGCGTCAGGCTCTCCGGATTATCGAAGGCCATGCGCTCGCCCCAGCACAGCGACG
>JAGQTR010000515.1 GCA_020438915.1 Mycobacterium sp. | reverse complement strand
TGCAACCCGAACAACCCGACCAGCACCGTCGTCGACCCCGCAGCACTGGCCCGATTCGTCGAGGCGGTGCCGTCGCACATCTTGGTGGTGCTCGATGAGGCCTACATCGAGTACATCCGCGACGGCCTGGTGCCCGATAGCTTCGGTTTGGTGCGCGCGCACAGCAATGTCATTGTGCTGCGGACGTTCTCGAAGGCATACGGGCTGGCCGGGCTACGTGTCGGATACGCCGTCGGAGATCCGGAAATCATCGCCGCCCTGTCCAAGGTCTACGTGCCGTTCACCGCCACCAGCATCTCCCAAGCCGCCGCCATCGCCTGCCTGGACGCCGCCGACGAGCTGCTGGCCCGCACCGACGCCGTCGTCGCAGAGCGCACCAGGGTGACGACGGCACTGCGCGACGCCGGCTTCGAGGTGCCGCCTTCGCAGGCCAACTTCGTCTGGCTGCCTCTGGTCGGCCGCGCCCAACGCTTCGCCGCGGATGCCGCCAACGACCGCGTCATCGTGCGCCCCTACGCCGACGACGGGGTCCGAGTCACCGTGGCCTCCCCCGATGAGAACGACGCCTTTCTGCAATTCGCCATACGCTGGATCACCGAACAGGAGACGCACCGTTGACCGCATCCGATGCCCGCGCCACGTTCACCGAACTCAAGGGGCGCACCGACCGGATCGCCGATACCGAACTCGATCAGTTCTGGGCGACGCTGGCCCCCGCTGATCTCGACTTCATGATCGGGGAGTGGAAGGGCGGCGAGTTCGATACCGGGCACGCGGCCAACGGCTTCATGAATCGGCTTAACTGGTTCGGCAAGACGTTTCACTCCGCCACCGACGCCAAGCCGCTGGTGTGCATCGACGCCGACGGCAACAGGTTCTCCAACACCGAGGCGATGAACGGCGAAGCCAGTCTGTGGATGGAAGAGTTTCGCGGCGAGATCGTCGCCTCGATGGTCTACGACGGTAAGCCGGTACACGATCACTTCAAGGTCATCGATGACGACGCGGTGATCGGCATCATGAACGGCAAAGGTGCGCTGGACACCCGCTCGGGCACGCCTCGCCACCTCTATTTCTATCTCGAACGGGTCTAGCGGCCTATCGTGGCCAGGATGAAGACGCACGTACGGGTGGCGGCGACGACGGTGGCGGGGCTGGGGGTGGTCCTCGGCCTGACGACGGGATGCCAGCGCACCACGGAGGGCTCCGTGGCGCAGACCACCCAACCGGGTCCACCGTTGACGTCGTCGCCTTCGCCCAGCCGAATGCCGGGTATCCCGGGGCTGCCCGACATCACACTGCCGAACATTCCGATGCCCAACATTCCGCTACCCACGCGCAGCACCGACATCCCTGAGGTGCCCGCCCCGGCGAACGCGCTGACCATGCGGTGCGACGAGTTCAGCGACCTCGACCAAGCCACCCGCCTGGCCGTGGTGCGCGAAATCCTGTCCCAGGAGAACAACCCATTGGGTCCCGACGGCGAGTTCGTCGGACAGATCCTGGCGGACGCCGCGTGCCAGTTCCTGCCCAGCGCGCGGGTCAGCGACGTCCTGATGGGCGGCTGAGAAGCTAGCCTCTTGTTTCATGGGAAACGCATACGAGTCAGTCTCCGTCGACAGAGGCAACCCGGCCGACCGCATCGCGCAGGTGACGCTGATCGGCCCGGGTAAGGGCAACGCGATGGGCCCGGCATTCTGGTCCGAACTTCCGGTGGTCTTTGCCGAACTGGACGCCGATCCCGAGGTGCGGGCGATCGTCCTGACCGGGTCGGGCCGCAATTTCAGCTACGGTCTCGACCTGGCCGCGATGGGCGGCACGCTGTCACCGATGCTGGCCGACGGCGCGCTGGCCAAACCGCGTGCCGAGTTCCACGCGCGGCTCACGGCGATGCAGGGGGCCATCACCGCCGTCGCTGACTGCCGCACGCCGACGATCGCCTCGGTTCACGGATGGTGCATCGGCGGCGGCGTCGACCTGATCTCGGCGGTCGACATTCGCTACGCCAGCGCGGACGCGAAGTTCTCGGTGCGCGAAGTCAAGCTCGCGATCGTCGCCGATGTCGGCTCGCTGGCGCGGCTGCCGAACATTCTGTCCGACGGGCATCTGCGCGAATTGGCATTGACGGGCCGGGACATCGACGCTGCCCGCGCCGAGAAGATCGGTCTGGTCAACGATGTGTACCCCGACGCCGAGGCGTCGTTGGCCGCCGCACGCGCCACCGCCGCCGAGATTGCCGCCAACCCGCCGCTGGTGGTCAACGGCATCAAGGACGTGCTCGACGAGCAGCGCACCGCCGACGTCTCGGCCAGCCTGCGCTACGTCGCAGCGTGGAACTCCGCCTTCCTGGCGTCCAAGGACCTGACCGAGGGCATTACCGCCATGTTCGAGAAGCGGGCGCCAGACTTCACCGGGGAGTGAGGCCGCTCAGCGCATTCCCGCCGGTCTCGGGCAGCGCCGTAATGCAGAGGAGGCTGACCAACGTCAGGCTGCCCATCATCACGGCGATGGCCCAACCACCGAACGTGGTCAACAACATCGGCGACAACACCGGTGGCAGTGCACCACCGATGACGCAGCCCATGGTGTGCGACAACGCTGCGCCGGTATAGCGGTACTGTGCGGCGAAGATTTCGGGGAGGAAGGCGGCCAGCGGGCCCATACACACCCCGACGAGGGCGTAGGTCACCGCGATCGCCACACCGAACACAAGGTGGCTGCCCATCTCGATCAGCGGGAAGACCACAAAAGCCCAGGGGGTGGCCACGGCGATACCGAGGTAGGTGATGCGCCGCCGGCCGTAGGTGTCGCTCAAAATGGCCGATGCGCCGGCACACGCGAGCGCACACAGCCCGCCGGCCACACCGACCAGAAGCACCAGGTTCAGGGAGTAGCCCATGTGCTCGGCGGCGTAGTGGGTGAAGAACGTTCCCGCTTGGAAGACCAGCAACGGGGCGCAGATCACCGCGCCCCCGGCCAAGAGCACCTGCGCGCCCTGCCGACGCAACACCGCTCGGATCGGTGCCCCAGCGCGACGGGTGTGCGTCGCTGTCTCGGTGAACACCGGCGATTCCTTCACTTTCAGCCGAATCACCAAGGCAGCCACGATGAGCACTCCGCTGAACAGGAACGGAATGCGCCAACCCCACTGGAGGAATGCCGACGAGGCGCCGCCGAACGCGAAGTGCACGACTAAGAAGACGAGGTTGGAAAGCACCAGCGCGGTGCCGAGCCCGAGTTGGGTGAACATTCCGTAGAAGCCGCGTCGGTCCGCGGGCGCATGCTCGGCGCTCAGCAATACCGCGCCGGCCCACTCCCCCCCAACCGCGAAACCCTGAACCAGGCGCAGGGTGAGGAGCAGCAGTGGTGCGGCAATGCCGATGCTGGCGGTGCTCGGGATCAGACCCACCCCGACGGTGGCAATCCCCATCAGCAGGAGCGTGACAACGAGCATTTGTTTACGGCCGACTCGGTCACCGAAGTGCCCGAAGACCGCCGCACCCACCGGCCGGGCAACGAAGGCGGCCGCGAACGCACCCAGCGAGGCGGTCGTCGCCATCACATGACCCAACTCGGGGAAGAACACCGTAGGGAATACCAGGGCTGCCGCGGTGCCGTAGATGAAGAAGTCGTAGAACTCGATGGTGGT
>JAGQTR010000514.1 GCA_020438915.1 Mycobacterium sp. | reverse complement strand
GCGCTGGACCGCCTTGTAGGTGTTGTTACCGGTGTTGAGGTCCGGGAAAATCAGCACGGTGGCGCGACCGGCGACCACCGAGTCGGGCATCTTCGTCGCCGCCACCGAGGGTTCAACGGCGGCGTCGTATTGGATCGGCCCCTCAACAAGCAGTTCCGGGTCCCGGGAACGCACCAACTCCGTTGCCTTCCTGACCTTGTCGACGTCGGCACCCGCTCCCGAAGTACCGGTCGAGTACGACAACATCGCCACCCGTGGTGCGATGCCGAACTGCGCGGCGGTGCGCGCCGAGGAGATCGCGATGTCGGCAAGCTGCTCGGAGGTCGGATCCGGAACAATCGCACAGTCGCCATAGGCCAGCACCTCGTCGGCCAGACACATCAGGAAGATGCTGGAGACGGTGGAGACATCGGATTGGGTTTTGATGATCTCGAACGCGGGCCGCACCGTGTGCGCCGTCGTGTGCCTGGCCCCCGACACCATGCCGTCCACCATGCCGTTGTGCACCAGCATGGTGCCGAAATACGAGACGTCGTGGATGGTCTCTCGGGCCTGCTCGACGGTGACGCCCTTATGGCTGCGCAACGCCGCGTACTGCTGGGCGAACTGGTCGCACAGTTCACTGGTCTGCGGATCGAGGATCACGGCCTGCGACAGATCGACACCGAGTTCTGCGGCACGAGCACGGATCTGGGTTTCTTCACCGAGTATCGTCAGGTCGGCGACACTGCGCAGCAGCAGCCTGCCGGCCGCCTTGAGGATGCGGTCGTCGTTCCCCTCGGGCAGCACGATGCGCTTGCGGTCCGACCGTGCCCGGTCGAGTAGTCGATAGGTGAACATCTGTGGGGTCACCACCGACGGAGTCGCAATAGCCAACTGCGCCAACAGCTCCTCGGTGTCGACATGGGTTTCCATCAGCGCAAGCGCGGTGTTGACCTTGCGATGGGATTGCGTCGTCACCCGGCCGCGGGTCGCGGCCACCCTGCTGGCCGTCTCGAAGGTGCCGAACGTGGTCTCCAGGATGGGCAGCCCGAGACCCAGCCCCGACACCAGAGATTCGATCGACGGATGCAGTGTCAGACCACCGTTGAGAATGACGCAGGACAACGACGGAAAGCCCTCTGCGGCATGGGCGCTGAGCACTGCGAGAACCACATCGGAGCGGTCACCGGGGGTGATGACCGCAGCCCCCTCGGTCAGCCGTTCCAGCACATGCTCGGCCGTCATTCCGGCCACCAGGACGGCCAGGACCTCGCGTGTCAGCAATGCCGGATCACCCCGCAGCAGCGTGCCTGCGACGGCGGTGTTCAACTCGGAGACCGACGGTGCGACCAGCAGCGGTTCCTCGGGCAGCACGTAGCTCGCGGGCTCGATCTTCTGCAGTGCTGCAGCGACATCGGCCATGCTTGCCGGGTCGCACCGGTTGGCCACCACCGCGGCAGTGTGCGCGTGCTGGGCTGCGATCTCGTCGATGCAGACCTCGACGACCTGCGCGACCTGGTCAGGAGTGCGGCCCTTGGCCCGGACCGCGAGCACCACCGGAGCGCCGAGGTTGGCCGCGATGCGGGCATTCATCGACAGCTCGCTGGGTGCCGCGACATCGGTGTAGTCGCTGCCCACGACCAGGACGGCGTCACACTGGGCGGCGACGCCGTGGAACCGGTCGACGATGTCTGCCAGCGCGGTGTCCGGATCGTCGTGCAACTGCTGGTAGCTGACGCCGAAGCAGTCCTCATACGGCAGGCCCGCGGTGGTGTGGTCCAGCAGCAGTTCGAGGATGTAGTCGCGTCCCTCACCGGGCTCACCGCCGCGCGTGATGGGCCGAAACACCCCGACCCGGGCGACCGTCGCGGCGAGGCGGTGCAGAATGCCCAGCGCGATGGTCGACTTCCCGGTGTCACCCTCCGGCGAGGCTACGTATATGGCGGACATCGAGGATCGCGGAGCATCGGGCACTTTTCCAGCCTGCCTGTCAGCCGGTGGTCATGTCCACTGGGACCCCCACCGTGGCGAGCAGACCGCGGTGGTCGGCTCCCGGTACGGAGACTGTTCTGGCCGCTACCGCCGAACAGTTCTTGACCAGGATGTGGTCGATGCCCAGTAGCGCGGGAGTCTTTCCGCTGCCTGGGTAGGTGCGGGCCAGGCCCGCCGCGGCGTCGGCCGCACCGTCCCGGTAGCCCTGCTCCAGTAGCCGCCGGAACGGCGCCATGTCGGCGGTGGCGTTGAAGTCACCGGCGACGATCACCGCGCCGGCGCCGGCGGTGCGGCCCATCTCCCGCAAGGTGTCGCTCAACAGCGCGATGTCGTGGCGCCACAACCCGACCGGTTGCGGCCACGGTGCTGCCAGGTGAACGGACAGCACGGTGGTGTCGATCGGGACACCGGGGATGCGGATTCGCGCACCCAATATGGGCAGGGCATAGCCATCGATTCGGCCGGACTCCACGATGGGGTGCCGGCTCCAGATCCCAATGCCCGACGCCAGCGGTGCCGGTAGCACAACTCGGTACCCGAAGGCGCCGTCCATGCCGGCCGCCGACAGTCCCTCGGCGGCATCCGGCGTCATCTCCTGAACCGCCACGATGTCGGCATTGTCGCGGGCCAGGGCCACCA
>JAGQTR010000513.1 GCA_020438915.1 Mycobacterium sp. | reverse complement strand
TGGTGGCCTCGGCGTTCGGGAAGTTGAACGCGCGCATCTGAAAGACGTTGACCAGGAACCCCACCTCGTCGGCGTTGGCGGTCTGGGCTGCGGCCAGACCCCCCGCCGACACCAGGCCGGACATCAATCCCACCGACAACACGCGTACCAGCGACTTCATGGAATGAGACCATACGCCTTACGGCGCAGTGTGGTGGCAAATGTCTCGATCAACTGGGTTGAGCATTTTCACGATGGGGCACACTGGGGCCGTGGACGGTGACTATGACGACGCAGGACCCGACAACACGCTGGGGCCGAGTGAATCGATGGATTCCGATGAGGTCCGCAACGACGACGGCGACATCGTGGTCGATCCCCCGGACGAGTGGATCGACGCCGAGGAGGACGACACTCTTGACGAGAAACTCGCGGCCGAGGTCCCCGATGTGCTGCCGCCGGGTGCGCCGCAGCAGGTGCGGCCTGGTCGGCGCAGTTCCGGACAGATCGACGGGGCGCCCGAGGACGGCGACTCGTTCTACACCGTCGTCGACGACGACGAGTCAGGCACCGCCGTCGCCGATGAGTGACACAGCGTGAGCCCGAAACGAGTCCTGTGTTTTGGTGATTCGCTCACCTGGGGCTGGATTCCGGTCGCCGACGGGATGCCCACCCAGAGATACCCCCGCGAACAGCGGTGGACCGGTGTGCTCGCCGACCGATTGGGCGGTGAGTGCGCGGTCATCGAAGAAGGCCTTTCCGCCCGCACGACCAACGTCGACGATCCGACCGACCCACGGTTGAACGGGTCGAAATATCTGCCGTCGTCCCTGGCCAGCCACCTGCCGCTGGACCTGGTGATACTGATGCTCGGAACCAATGACACCAAGGCGTACTTCCACCGCGCCCCGCTCGACATTGCGCTGGGAATGTCGATCCTGGTGACCCAGGTGCTCACCAGTGCCGGCGGCGTGGGCACCACCTACCCTGCCCCGCAGGTCCTCGTCGTAGCCCCACCGCCACTGGCGGCCATGCCGAACCCGTGGTTTCAACTGATCTTCGAAGGCAGCCAGCCGAAGTCGGCACAGCTCGCGCAGGTGTATGGCGCGATGGCGGCGTTCGTGCGGGTGCCGTTCTTCGATGCCGGCTCGGCGATCTCCACTGACGGTGTGGACGGCGTGCACTTCACCGAACAGAGCAACCGCGATCTCGGCGTGGCGTTGAGCGAGCAGGTCGCGCGGTTGCTCTAGGGGCCGTCACGCCCGGATGACGACCGGGCCGAGTACCTCGTACCGGCGCGCCTGCGCGGCATCGAGTTCCGCGCCGGTCACGATCGACTCGAAGTCGGACACGTCGGCGAACCTGCAGAAGCTGCTCTCGCCGAACTTCGAATGGGCTGCCACCAGGATCGGCCGCCGCGCCACCCGAACCGCGGTGTTCTTCACCGCTGCGACCGCGGGATCGGGCGTCGTCAGTCCATGTTCGGGTGAAATCCCGTTGGTGCCCAGGTATGCCACGTCGATCACCAAGCCGCTCAGCATGTCGACAGCCCAGTGATCCACCGTCGCCAGCGTTCTGCCGCGCATCCGTCCACCGAGCAGCAACACGGTGACCGAGCGGCTGTGCGCGAGCGCTTCGGCCGCCATCAGAGACGACGTCACCACCGTCAGCTCCTGTTCGACGAACCGCTCGGCGATCAGCCGTGGGGTGAATCCCTCGTCCAGATACACCGTCTCGGCGCCGTGTAACAGTTTGGCTGCCTCCGCGGCGATCCGGTGCTTCTGGGCGAGGTCCACCTGGCTGCGGTACTCGACCCCGGATTCGAACGCGGCGGTCTCCAGTGGGACCGCGCCGCCGTGTACCCGTTTGAGTAGCCGGCGGCCGGCCAGCACCTTCAGGTCACGGCGGATGGTCTCGCTGGCGACATCGAGTTCGGTCGCCAGCGCCGCGACCTCCACCCGTCCGCGGGTGCGCGCGAACTCGACGATGCGGTTCTGGCGGGTCTCAGAATCCAACTGCGTCACGGTATTTCCCGGCTACTTGTCGCCGCCGGCGAGGATGGCCTGAATCTCCTCGGCGGTCTGCGCTTCCCGCAGCCGGGCAACGTCTTCGGTCTTGAGAAAGACCTGGGCGATCTTGGTCAGCAGCGCCATGTGATCTTTGCCCGCACCCGCGATGCCGACGACGAACTCGGCGGGCTTGCCATTCCAGTCGATCGGCTCGGAGTAGCGCACGAAGGACAGCCCGGTGCGGCGGATGGTGTCCTTGGCCTCGTTGGTGCCGTGCGGTATGGCCAACCCGTTGCCCATATAGGTCGAGATGGACTTCTCCCGGGCATGCATGGCCTCGACGTAGGCCGGCTCGACCGCCCCCGCGGCGACCAACAACTGGCCGGCCTCGGTGATCGCGTCCGCCGCCGTCCGCGCTGTCCCGTTCAACACGATCGACTCCAGCAACAGCACTTCTGCGCCGCCCTCCGACGGCTCGGAGGGCTCGACCGCCGCATCCTCGGCGACCGCGTCGGGCGCGGTGCCAGCACCATTGGTCTGCTCCAACTGCTCGACGATCTCGTCGTACCGCGGGCTGCTCATGAAATCCTCCACCGACACATGCGCCGCCGACGGCGTCTTCTGGCGAGCGCGATCGGTCAGATCCCGGTGGGAGACAACCAGATCGTAGGTGTCGGTCAGGTTGGATATGGCCGCGTTGGTGACCTTGACGTCGCCGAAGCCGGCCTTCTGGATCTTTCGGCGCAACACCGATGCGCCCATCGCCGACGATCCCATCCCGGCATCGCAGGCGAACACGATGGTGTTGATCGTCTTGGTCAAGGTGGTCCCGTCTTGCCCCACCAAAGCCGAAGCCACACTGGACTTCTTACCTTTGAGGGCCTCCATCCCGGCGGTGGCGGCAGCGAGATCCGGCTCGTCGGTGGCGCGGTCGGTCTTCAGCAGCAGCGCCGCGACGGCGAACGACACCCCCGCCGCACCCAGCACCGACAGCGTCACGCCGAGGTAGCTGCCGCTGGCGGTCTGGGCGTAGACGGCGATGATCGAACCGGGCGCCGCCGGTGCGCGCAACCCGGATCCGAACAGCACGTTGATGAAGATGCCCGTCATGCCACCGAGGATGGTCGCGATGATCAGCTTGGGCTTCATCAGGACGTAGGGAAAGTAGATCTCGTGGATGCCGCCGA
>JAGQTR010000512.1 GCA_020438915.1 Mycobacterium sp. | reverse complement strand
ACCCGACGCAGACCTACAGCTGCGCATATTTCGAGCGCGACGACATGACCTTGGAGGAAGCCCAGATCGCGAAGATCGATCTGTCGCTGGGAAAACTCGGCCTCCAGCCGGGTATGACGCTTCTCGACATCGGCTGTGGCTGGGGCGCGACCTTGCTGCGGGCTCTCGAGAAGTACGACGTGAACGTCGTCGGGCTTACGCTGAGCCGCAACCAGCAGGCGCACGTCCAGCGACTTCTCGACCAGTCGGACAGCCCGCGCAGCACGAGGGTGCTCCTGGAGGGTTGGGAGCGGTTCCGCGAGCCGGTCGACCGCATCGTCTCCATCGGAGCTTTCGAGCACTTCGGTCGCGACCGCTACGACGAGTTTTTCAAGATGGCCTACGAGGTGTTGCCGGTCGACGGTCTGATGCTGCTACACACCATCATCAAGCCCAGTGATGCGGAGTTCGCCGAGCGCAAGCTGCCGCTGACGATGACGAAGCTGAAGTTCTTCAAGTTCATCATGGATGAGATCTTCCCCGGCGGGGAGCTTCCCAAGGTGGAGGATGTCGAAAAGCACTCCGCAAAAGCAGGTTTCGGTGTAGCCCGGGTCCAGCCGCTGCGGCTGCACTACGCCCGCACCCTGGAGATTTGGGCGGCGGCGCTTCGGGACCGGCAGGACGAGGCCATCGCGATCCAGTCCCAAGAGGTCTACGACCGGTACATGCGCTACCTGACTGGCTGTGCCGAGCTTTTCACCGAGGGATACACCGACATCTGCCAGTTCACCCTCACGAAGGGCTGATGTCGCGGTACGAACGCGCCGGCTGACCCGGCTCGGCGTGAGCCGCATCCCGACGCCGGGCCGCCATCCCGGCAAGCGCCTCGAACACCACCCGGTGAGCGGCGTTGACGGTCAGTTCCGCATGGTCGTAGGCCGGCGCCACCTCGACGACGTCTACGCCGACGACATCGTGCTCGTAGCACAGCTGGCGGACCATGCGTAGCAGGTCTGCACTGGTGATACCGCCGGGCTCGGGGGTACCGGTGCCCGGCGCGTGCGCCGGATCGAGCACATCGATGTCGACTGAGACGTAGAGTTTGTCGGCTTTGGCGAGCGCTTCGCCCACCGCGTCACGCATCACCTCCTTGAACCCACGCTCCCAGATTTCCTGCATCGTGTGCCACGTCATTCCCTGCTCGAGCATCCACTCGAAGGTGTCCTGGGGCGGCCAGTACCCGCGCAGGCCGACCTGGACGAAATGGGTGCCTGGGACCGCACCTGATTCGATCAGCCGGCGCATCGGAGTGCCATGGCTTGCGAGGTTGCCCTCGATCTCGTCGGCGGTGTCCGCGTGGGCATCGAAGTGGACGATGCCGACATTGCCATACCCGTGTACGTCGGCCACCGCTGTCGCGGCCGGCCAGGTGATCGAATGGTCGCCGCCCAGAATTACCGGGACGATGCCGCGCTCGACAAGCATGTGTACGCGCTCGCGAATGTTGTTGTGCGACAACTCAGTCTGGCCATGTGGACAATACGCGTCGCCGAAATCGACGACCTCCAGCCAATCGAAGATCTCCAATCCGAGGTCGAGGTGATAAGTGCCGGGTTCATAGGCGGTCGCCCGGATCGCGCGCGGGCCGAACCGCGCCCCCGGCCGGTTGGTGGTTCCGATATCGAAGGGTGCCCCGACGATTGCCGCATCCGGTTTCCACGCATCGAGTTGTTCGATCTCGGTCAGAAAGGGTCGGTGACCGAAAGACACCAGACCGGCGTACGCCAGGTCAAGCTGCTCCGCCATCCCAGGCGAAACTTCACGGTGATGATCGTGATGGTGCCCCATGCCCAAAACCGTACCGGGATTCAGTGGCCCCACGATTCGAATCAGCCGGCCGACGAACTACCCAGTGCGGCCCGCAGCGTTGCGGGAATCGGCCGCTTCGTCCAGTCCTGGGTGGATACCACGACATAGACGTTGTGTCCTCGAACGGCGATCTGCTCGGCGCTCCCCGCAACGCTGCGGGCCACACCGAATCCGACGGTGAAGCTCGTGGAGCCGATACGCGTGCACTCCGCGGAGACACGCACCTGGTCGCGCCACCGGACCGGCGTCATGAAGTCGATCTCGCTGTGTACCACCTGGAAGTCATACCCGGCCGCCATCAGGTCGGGATACGCGCATCCCGAATGCTCGAGGAAACCCGTGCACGCCTCGTCGAACCAGGTCAGGTAGTGACCGTTGAACACCACGCCCTGCTGGTCGACCTCGGCGTAGCGGGGCACGATCGGCAGCCAGAACGTGTTCACGAAGGTCAGCGTAGCCACCAAAGACACGATGTCACTGGAGCAGCAGTGGCCCGTGTGGACGAGACTCAGATTATGAAGCTCGTCACAATCGGCGACATCCGCGCGGCCGCTGAACGGATCGCGTCCCGCGTCGTACGCACTCCACTGCTGGCATCGCGGTGCTCAGATGATGACCGGCCATTGTGGATCAAACCCGAGAACCTGCAACCGGTCGGCGCATTCAA
Source organism: Mycobacterium sp. (assembly GCA_020438915.1). GTDB lineage: Bacteria > Actinomycetota > Actinomycetes > Mycobacteriales > Mycobacteriaceae > Mycobacterium. Next base: position 1,222 of record JAGQTR010000512.1, on the reverse strand, counting down.
GGTGCGCGGTGCCTTCAATGCCATCGCGCTCGCCGTGGACTCTGGCGCGGAACCGGGTGCGGTCGTGGCGTACTCCAGCGGTAACCACGCCCAGGCGGTCGCCTACGCGGCGGCCGCCTTCGGACTTCCCGCTCACATCGTGATGCCCGAGGAGACTCCCGGCATCAAGGTGCGCGCGACCCGCGACTACGGGGCAAGCGTCGTGCTGTGTGCAGCCGGTGAGCGGGAAGCAGTTGCCGCCGGCGTCGTCGCCGAGACCGGCGGGGTCCTGATTCCCCCCTTCGACCATCCCGATGTCATTGCGGGGCAGGGCACCATCGGTTTGGAAATAGCCGCTGACCTGCCGTTGGTGCGCAACGTTCTGATCCCGGTCAGTGGCGGCGGACTGGCGTCGGGCATCGGAGTGGCGCTCCGCGCGTTGTGCCCACAGGCGCGGATATTCGGCGTCGAGCCGGAGCTGGCCGCCGATACGGCCGACGGATTGGCCCGGGGCCACCGCGTGGACTGGCAGATCCAGCAGCGCAACCGAACGATCGCCGACGGTCTGCGCTCACAACCGTCGGATCTCACATTCGCTCATCTCCAGCAGGTCCTCGACGGGATGGTCACCGTGTCCGAGGCCGAGATCCGCACTGCAGTAAGTGCATTGGCATACCGTGATCATCTGGTCGGCGAACCCAGCGGAGCCGTGGCGTTAGCCGCCTACCGTCAGGGCGCGACACCGCCGGGGTCCACCGTGGTGATCCTTTCCGGGGGAAACATCGACCCACAAATGCTGCGGGAAATCTTGGCCGAGTGAGCCGCCCGGCTGATTAGACAGGTGTGCAATTCGGGTTCGGCAACGGGTAGTGTCACCCGGGATTGCGTCACATGGCCCCATCGGAGGGCCGTGACGCGTAAAGGAGTGTTTTGTGGACGCGGTACTGGGTTTATCGGTGTCACCGTCTGCCGTCGGCCTGGTTCTGGTGCAGGGACATGAATCCGACGGCTCGGCCATGGACGGCACGGGTTTCGAGGTCGACGGCTGCGGATCGTCGAACGCGCTTCAGACATCCGAACAGGCAGCCGCCGCGGTGGTGCGCACCGAGGCGATCGCCGCAGGCAACGGACACCGGGTGCAGGCGATAGGTGTGACCTGGAGCGATGAGGCCGATACGGAGGCCGCGTTGCTGTTGAAGTCGCTGAGCGACTCCGGCTTCGACAACATCGTGCCGGTCCGGCT
>JAGQTR010000511.1:1298-8019 GCA_020438915.1 Mycobacterium sp. | reverse complement strand
CGGGGTGTTGTTGCCGACCATGTCGAAGTTGCCCTCGCTGGTGTAGAACTTCAGCGAGAATCCCCGCGGGTCGCGCCAGGTGTCTGGGCTGCCCCGCTCGCCGGCCACCGTGGAGAAGCGGGCGACCATGTCGGTCTTGGTGCCCGGTTGGAACACCGCCGCCTTGGTGTACTTGCTGACATCCTGGGTCACCTCGAAGTGACCGAACGCACCGCCGCCCTTGGCGTGCGGTTGGCGCTCCGGGATCCGCTCGCGGTTGAAGTTGGCCATCTGCTCGATCAGGTAGTGGTCGTGCAGCACGATCGGCCCGTCCCGGCCAACGGTCAGCGAGTGCTCGGTGCTGGGCGCCGGCGCCCCGGCGTCGGTGGTCGCGTACTTCTCGGTCATGTGGCTGCTCTCCTCTGGTCCGCGCCAACTACTCGTGCGGGATGCGGCTTGTCTGGAACACGATGAAATACGGGCTGTGCCGCCCTCCCGTTGCCGGGTACCCGAAAGTCGGGCGATCCAACAGGCGTCAGCCAATCATGGGCGAGCAGGGGCGGTGGTGGAGTCGGAACCGCCCGATCCGCCGGGCGGCCGAGGGATTTCGATCATCGGGCCGCCGGGGCCGAACGGTCCGGAGAAGCCGGGGCGCCGCTCGAACTCACCGCGCGGCCCCATCGGCGACATCGCCGGCCCGGGCCGCATCATCATCTCGTGCCCCCCGCGGTGATGGTCGCGCGGACCGTGGCCGACCTGTTTGCCCAGGACGAAACCGGAACCGAAGATGACGGCCACGATGAACACCGATCCGGCGGCGATGCCGACCCACGCGGCGGCCTTGTTCAGTCGGCTGGTTTCTCGGGCATATGCCGGCGGCGGTGGGCCCATCGGCGCAAAGACCGGACCCGGGGGGCGCGGGGGGGTCAGCACAGGTCCGGTCGCGGGCTCGGAGTTCTCGGGTGGCTGCTCGGACGACGAGTTGGGTTCGGTCATGGCACCAATCCTGCGGGTGCAGTTGATGCGTGCGTTCTGAATTGGCTATGAATCGGCTGTGAAGAGCCGCGGCGCCGGGAGTGTGTCCCGGGCCGGTTGCGCGAGCTGCACCCGCAGGATGTGGTAGCCCCAGTAGAGGACGACCCACGGAAACACCAGCCAGGGCGCGTTGAGGAAGATGAATTTGATGCCCAGGTCCATGAACGTCGGGTTGACGTTTTCGAACCCGCCCAGGATCTCGGTCAGGTAGTAATACCAGGTCAGCACGGTTTCCACGACGGCAACGGTCATCACCATCAACGTGCCCAGCGGTCGCTGGAACTTCGAGCGGAATAGCAGGATCAGACCGACCGCGCCGACTACTCCGTTGATGACCGAGAGCACCTCGATCGACAGAAAGTCGGTGGTGGGGTTGTAGTAACGAAAGTCCCCGCCGTCGATGTACCCCCACCACGGGTACGCCCAGGCGGCATTCTGGCTTGCCGAGATCGACTTGTGCAGCAGGACCCACAGGCCCTCCCAAACGAAGTGGGTGAGCACCGAGGCGATGAGATACGGCACCACCACCATGTGGACGCGGCGCATCCGAGTCCACTGCCTGAGCCCTTTGAGTGGCAGTGCTGCCGACAGCGGCCCCAACCAGTAGCAGATGGCGACCTGGGTGGCCAGGATGTCAGCGACCAGGCCGCGGTCCATCCCCAGACCGAAGACCAGGTAGGTGTACACCGGGAAGGCCGCCACCAACCCGCCGAAGGTGATCGCCCACGCAATCTTGAGGTCGCGGGGAAGGCGCTTTTCCGCCGGGCTTATGCCCAGGTATGCGAATACCGATTGTTGTCCCACGCTAGATCCACCCCCACGCCGCAGCCGTGTCTCGGTGCATCCACGCTAGCCGAGGCGAACAGGCGAGCCGGGTGGGTCGGCGTCAATCGGTTCTTGGTAGGCCGCGTTCAGGAGCCGGTCAGGACCAGTTCTTCGGTCCGCGGGCTCGCCGCCGGTTTGGTGCCGGGGGCGGTGCCCAACGATTCCAACAACGGCACGACGGCCATCAACAACAGCGCTCCAACGGCCATCACCGGCCACAGCGCACCGGCCAGGACGGCGACCGCGACGCGCGTCGATGGGCTCACAGCTGTGCGTGGATCGGAGAACCGGATGCTGCCGCCAATCGCCGCCACAGCAGTAACAAGCGCACCGCACAAATACATGGTCAGCATCTCTGGTCACATCCTCTGTCTTGGCTACCTCGCTCAAGTGTGCGCACCCTCGCTAAGGATCCCCTGTGGATGGGATAACAGAAGCAGCACGAACACCTATCGGGTTAGTCGCGGCATCGGTGCTGAGCGTTACCGGCGCTGCGGGAGACGCTTTGGCGAGGTGTGGCGTTTCACGGCCAGTTCTTCGGGCACTCTCAGGCCGCGCTCAGATAGCCGGGGCATTGTCAGTACCAGCACCCGAGAGGGTGTCCCGCCGGAGCCTCAGACCTCCGCGCGGACGTGCTGAGTGGAGGCGGTCGGGCAACCCCGGTCCTCCCCCCTTCCGAGAACTTGACCGCCTCCTCAGCACGCACCGAATCGCCCAAATCCGCGGCAGTCCGTTTTTTCCTCACCACAGCCCACCATCGAGACTTAACATGCGCGGGTGGACATTCTGATCATGATCCTCCTGTTCGGCATCGCGCTGCTGATATGGCGGGGCGCCAAGCGCGGTCTCGTCATCGGCCTTTGGACCCTTGGCGTGATATCGATGTTGGGGATCTTCCGCGGCCACCTCCACTCCGTCCTCGATCTGAGCTTCTGATGGCCGCCGACAGCGCGCAGGACACAGTCGACACGGGTGCGCCGCCCAACGATTCCTCGATGCCCGGACGTGGCATCTGGGGTTTCATCTCCTTCTGGGGCCTGCACGCCTGGCTTCTGGGCTACAGCGTGGTCTTTGCGAGCGCATTCTTCGTTCAATTCGGCATGGGTGAATTTCCCTGCCCGCTGTGCATGCTGCAGCGCTACGGAATGTTCCTCTGTTCACTGGGTGCGTTGTTCGTGATCATGCAGGCCCGTCAGGGCACACTCACCGCGTCGCGCTACGCCCAGGGTCTGGGCATGGGCCTGGTCGGGGCTCTGGCCGGCGCGTCGGTGTCGCTGCGTCAGATCGCGCTGCACATCAAGCCGGACGACCCCGGCTACGGCGAACCGGTTTTCGGGCTGCACCTCTACACCTGGGCACTGATCACCTTCGCGATCGTGATGGTTTATTGCGGCGTGATGTTGATGCTGATGCCGACGGGTATTCCGGCGGCCCCGGCTCCGCAAAGCACCCCGCGACTGATTTCGACGATCGTCGTGTGGATTTTCATCGCCCTCATTGCGGCCAACGTCATCGCCATCATCGTTCTGCAAGGTTTCGCATGGCGGTTGCCCAGCGACCCCTCCGGGTACCACCTCATCGAACAGCTTTGGCGCAGTTAGGGCTCGAACGGGTGGACGGCGAACTGGATGACCCGATAGGGAGTACCGCCGCGTGCCGCCGTGTTCCACTGGCTGACGAACACGCGTACCGCGTCCAGCGTGGACCCCGGTGAGATGTAACCGCCGTACGGTTGGGCAAGGCTGTTGACCTCGGGCGGCGGAAGGGTTTCCACCGGATCCGGCCACTCCGAGGCGAATACGACCGTCGTCACCGGCGCCGCGCCCAACCCTGTCGGATGGTCGGCGACGCGCATCTCCATGTTTCCGGTGCTGACATTGAAGTACGACAGCACTGTTCGGCCGTCGATCTGACGCACACTCATCTCGCCGACCCAGTCGCTCCACAACGGTGTCGGCTCCGCGTTCCACCCCGCAGTATCCGACCAGCCCTGCCAGGCGGACCGGTCGGTGACCGACTGCGGCCCGACCCGGTAGAGAACCGCCGGTCCGCTGCGGTCGAAGTTGTTGGCCACGATGTAGATCCAGCCGCGCTCGGAGTCGGGAGCCGGGATCGGGTCGTAATAGCCGCTGATCTGCGACTGCCGGCCGCCCGCATAATCGGCGTCGCGCTCCGATCCCGCAACGGTGACCCAGTTACCTTGCCCCGGAACGGCTTTGACGAGACGAGAGGTCTGGGGCGCAAGATCCTTGGTGGTGGTGACGAGTAGGTAGTTCTCGCGGTTGACCTCGATGACGCCCGCCGGCAATTGCGAAACGCCCGGCGGCGCGGGGTCTGCGAGCAACGGGGTGTCGATGCCGGTCACGCCGTCGTACCGGATTCCGCCCGCGTCCTCGAGTGAGTCGCCCTCCACGTGCAGGGCGACCGGGGAGAACCAGCCGCCGAAGCCCACCCCCTGGCCGCGGAAACTGTCCCCGCATACCTGCAGGATCTGCTCGGGGAACTCCATGAACTCGCACAGATCCGTCGCCCCGATGCCGTACTGGCCCGTCGGGGTGCCCGTCCCCGCCGCCGGACCGATGCGCAGTACCTGACCTGGTTGCAGCGGCGGCAACCGCGGGCCGGGAGCGGGTGCGGACGGATCGGCCTGTCCCGGCGGCATCGTCAACACCGCTGCCACCAGAAGAGTCGACACCGATAGTGCCGAACCGATGGCCCTTTCCCGCACGCCTACCTCCGTTTCGAGGCAACAGCGTACCGACGACGGCGTTCCCCCCACTTCACCGTTGTCGCGCAGTTTATTGTTGATTCCAGTGGTGTGAGAGGAAGGTCCGGTGCCGATAAACTTCGCCTCCCGGCCGAGACCGCGGGCCGATGACGGCGATCCGTGGCTGCAGGTATCCGCGGAACTGATCTCGCGTTACACCCGCAGCCTGGGCATCGTTGCCGAACTCTTACCAATCGGCCGATCCGACGCCGGGTCGTGGAACCGCGACCGGTACCTGAGCGACCTGGGCGAGCTCGCAGACTCGGTGATCGCGCAACTTCTGGTCCATATGCGCGACCATGCCGCCGAGCTCACGCCGGACCAAACGTCACAGTGCTTCGCCGCGATCGTCGACCTTCAACAGGTGCGGTCCAGCCATCAGCTGGCACTTGTCGAGGAACGACTGCACGTGCTGCACACCGCACAGCGCTTGATCAGTCAGATACCCGACGATATCGGCGTACGTGCGCTACTGGAGCGCGCCGCTTCGGATGTGTGCGAGCTACCCGGACTGAGCCGCTCGATGGTCTTTTTGCGCGACAATGTCCTGCTGCGGCCGGTGGCAACACATTTCGCCGGCCAGGCGGACTGGGCCCAGGAATGCCAGGAATACTCCGCGGGACGGCCCGTGGACTTGGGACCCGACCGCCCCGAGTCCGAAGTCATCCGTCGACGCACCCCGGCGATCGTCGCCGATGCAATGAACGATCCCAACGCCTTTCGCCCGATCGTGCACAAGATCGAAACCCAGAGTTACGTCGTGGTGCCGATCACCGCATACGGGGAGGTGGTGGCGACCCTGCATGCCGACGCCTACTACGGCGAGCGTTCCGTGGACGAAGTCGACCGCGACGCCGTCGCAGCATTCGCCGCGTCGCTAGGCCATGCTCTCGAACGGGCCGAGGCCATAGAGCAATTGCGACTGCAGAAGCAGGCCGCCGAGCAGTTTGTCCGTTCGGCGGGCGCCCTCCTCGATGGGACTGCCGGGCTGCCGTCGTTCGACGCTGCGGGCGGCGCCGCCGTGCCGACCCACCGCCCGTGGGGCAAGCCCAACGAGGTCACGGCCAACCTCAGCCGCCGCGAGCACGAGGTACTCCAGCAATTGACCAAGGGCGCCACCAACACCGAGATCGCCAAGAATCTGTTCATTGCCGAAGACACGGTGAAGTCGCACGTCAAACGGCTGCTGCGCAAACTGGGTGCCTCGACCCGGGGTCAGGCCGTGGCCATCTACGTCGACAGCCTGTCCGCCGACCGCAGGTGAATCCGCGCCGGTTTCAGGGGGTCAGGCGGCCGGCTCGACGCCCTGCAACGGCGCGAGCCCGGCAAACGCTCCGTCGCAGTAGAGCAGCGGTCTGCCGATGTCGCCGAAATGCGCCGTGGTGATCTCCCCGACCAGGATCGAATGACTACCCGCCTCAACGATCTGCCGGACTTCGCAGTCGAAGGCCGCGAGGCAGTCGCTCAGCACCGGCACCCCGCTGGGCCGGGTGGTCCAGGCGCCGTCGTCGAACTTCTCCGGACCACGAACGCCGTCCATGCCCGCGAATCGGCGGGCCAGGTGGTGGTGCTGGTCTTTGAGAATGTTCACACCGAACGAACCCGACGACTTGATCGCCGCCTCCAGCGTCAGTGCCCGATTCACGCAGCACAGGAGGCTGGGCGGGTCAGGACTCAGCGACGTCACCGCGGTCGCCGTGATTCCCAGCGGGCCTTCCGAACTGGACCCGGAGATGATGCACACCCCCGCCGCAAGGCGGCGCATCCCCGCCCGAAACTCGTCGTCGGCAATCATGATTGGAGCCTCCCGTCGGTGAACTACGCGGCCGACGAACTATGCGGCCGACGACCAGATCTTGGCGCCGACGGTGTGCGGGTAGAACATCGCCGCCGGAACGTTGATGCGCATCAAGAGGTCGGCGACACCGGCGATCTTGTTGGTTTCCACGAACCACAGAAAGTTGTGGCGGCGCCACCTCCGGAGCGCCGAACGGACCGCTTCGTCGGCATTGGCGCCGTGGATGATCGCTTCGGCACCTACCGCTCCGCCGATGAGAGCCGAGGTGATGCCGTCGGCGTAGAAGGCCGGCGCGCCGCCGGAGTAGTGGCGCTTCA
>JAGQTR010000511.1:0-1249 GCA_020438915.1 Mycobacterium sp. | reverse complement strand
TGCCTTGGCCAGGGTTTCGTCGATGTCGTCGGGCGACAGTCCCATCGCCGCCGCCATTCCCAGCAGCTCGTCGGTCATGATCTGCAGCTCTTCGTCCTTGTCGAATCCGGAATCGGAATCGACGACGCGGGCGACGATCCCGTACCAGTCCGACCGTGGGGACATTGGATCACGGAACGGCGTGAAATAGCCGACGTCGATGATCCCCTTCCGGCGAATCAGCGGTGCGAACGCCGTCTGCGGCTGCAGCGGGTGCTTCACCCCGCCGGGGCCGGCGATGAACGGCACCTGAACGGCGAGCACCATGCGTTGCGGCTTCTTCGACTCGCCGCCGAGGAGCCCCGGGTTGGTGGTTGCGTTCACCAAGAGAGGCTTTCGCCCGTTGCTCAGGCTCCGCAGCTGCGCGGCGGATTCGACTCTGGCGTCGACGAAGTCGATGGGAAAGCTGCGAGCCAACTCACCCATACCTGCGACCACTCGGCTGTTACGCAGGCCGTACACCACCGGAGTTTGTGCCGTCGCACCCGCCTGCCACTGTCCACGACGAGTGAACTGCCATGACGACCCCCGCGGGACCGCCATCGCCGCGGTCTGCCGATAGGCGACCGGCGCAGCCTCGAGAGACCCCGACATGATCTGCATCAGGCCGTCATGGGTGGTGTTCAACACCGCTGCCATGAAATCGGCGGCAATGCCACGCACGCTGACGCCGTTGATGAGTCGGCGGGACTCCGCTGCCGGCGGCGCGACCACGGTGACCTTCCCGGCGAAGCGCGGGTTCCGCGCGAGATGAGCCGCGAAAGCCAGCGCACCGATCCCGTTCCCGGCGATCACCGCCGAATCGTAGGCGCACGCCCCCCGGTGGGTGACGCTGCGGTGCACCCAGTTGCGGACAGCGCTATTGCGCACCTCGTCCGCTCCGCGCAGATCGCTCGCGAGCTCCCACATGTCGACTCCTCTCCCCGCAACACTTGTGTGAAACCGAGTTTTCGCGCTCGGTCGAACGGGGGTCAACGAAAACCGCACCGAATAACCCGCGGGGGTGAAGCAATTAACCCGAACGGGTGCACCCGATCCGTGCTGTCAGAGCTCAGCGGCCAGCAACTCCGCGATTTGAATGGTGTTCAGTGCCGCGCCCTTGCGGAGGTTGTCCCCGGAGACGAAAAGCGCGAGTCCGCGACCGTCGGCGACCCCCGGGTCCTGGCGGATCCGGCCGACCAGCGACTCGTCGACACCCGCGGCCGCCAGT
>JAGQTR010000510.1 GCA_020438915.1 Mycobacterium sp. | reverse complement strand
CGTTGAGCCGGGCGGTCAGCCGCTCTGCCAGCCGTCGCGAGTTGGTGAAGACGATCGAGGAGTTGTGCGCTTCGATCAGGTCGACGACGCGTTCCTCGACGTCGGGCCAGATGGAGTTGTTCTCCAGATTCGCCATGTCGGGCACCGGAACCTGCACGGCCAGATCGAAGGTTTTGGCCGCCGGCGGCGCGACGATCGTGGTGGGGGAAGCACCGGACAGGAAGCGGGCCACCTCTTCGGGCGGGCGAACCGTCGCCGACAGCCCGATCCGTTGGGCGGGGGACTCCGTGAGGGCGTCGAGCCGCTCCAACGACAGCGCCAGATGCGCGCCCCGCTTGGTGCCCGCCACGGCATGCACCTCGTCGACGATGACCGTCTGCACGCCGGCCAATGTGTCCCGTGCTGCCGAGGTCAGCATCAAGAACAGCGACTCGGGGGTGGTGATCAGGATGTCGGGTGGCTTGGTGATCAGTTCGCGGCGCCGGCGCGGCGTCGTGTCGCCGGAGCGCACGCCCACGCTGATGCTCGGGGGCGCCTGCCCGGTGCGCTCGGCGATGCGCGAGATGCCGGTCAGCGGGGTGCGCAGGTTGCGCTCCACGTCGACGGCCAGTGCCTTGAGTGGGGACACGTAGAGCACCCGAGTACCTGGCGGGTCCGGGGGAGCCTGGGCCAGCTGGTCGATCGCCCACAGGAATGCTGCGAGCGTCTTACCCGATCCGGTCGGTGCTATGACCAGTGTGTTGTCGCCGTCGGCGATGGCGTTCCAGGCCTCGGCCTGGGCCGGTGTGGGCTCGGCGAAGGTACCCGCGAACCACTCGCGCGTCAGCGGGGTGAAGCGCGACAGTGCAGTAGCGCGGGCGGGCATCCCTCTATGGTGCCCCCACCGTCTGACACCTCTGATACCTCTGGCCGCGAGCGCGCGCGGGATGCCCCGTGCCGGCATCCTGTTGCTACGCTCCCACCCAGGACGCCGCGGGCCTCACCGGTGACGACTACGACTGGTCCATACCCTGATGATGTCGGCCGACGATAGATTCACCAAGCGCAAATAAGGAGCAATCAATGGGTTCTCACAAAGTTTTCGCGCGACGGATGCTGCTGGCGACCGTTGGTTCCGGCGCAGTGTTACTTGGTACGAGCTTGCCCGCACAAGCCCAGCCGGACCCGCCGAACTGCACGGCGGCAGATCTCGCGGGCATCATGTCCGGGGTTACCGCGGCCACGTCGGCCTACCTTTTCACCCATCCGCCGGTGAACGAGTTCATGACCACCCTCGGGGACGTCCCCGACGACCAGAAGAAGGCGGCCCTGACGGCGTTTCTGGACACCAACCCGACGGTGAAGGCAGACCTGGCAGGCATCCGCCAGCCGGCGGTGGACTTCCGTAATCGCTGCGGCGGAGCCCCCGGACCGCTTGAGCGCGAATAGGACCGTCTGCCACTGCTAACGCCCCAACGAGGAGTCCTACATGCGACTATCGCAACTGCTCATCGCGCCCGCCGTCGTGTCGTCTGGACTTGTTGTGTGGTCCGGAATCGCTGCTGCGCCGACGGCTGTAGCGGACTGCACGAGCGCGGCGGGCACCACCATCTGCTCGCAGGGAGAGGTGCGCGGTTCCGACACCGGCGACGGTCCCAGCGGAGCCGGGCCTTATGTGCCGTATCCCTGTGAGTACGACTGGTATTGCTACGGCAACAACTGGGGCGTCGATCTGATCATCGATCCCGGCCCACCGGGTATCGGCTTGCCGGGTAGGCCTGGGAATCGACCCGGTGGCGGCAATGGCCCGGGTGGCGGAATAGGCAATCGTCCCGGCCGGGGATGATGGGCAAATCAAGTCGCTGCTGATGGACCACATGAACGCCAATCCGCAGGTGCGCGCGGATTTGCAGGGCATTCGGCAGTCATCGGTGGATTTTCGCAATCGCTGCGGCTGACCCCTCCCGGTCAGCGCTGCGCTACTGCGACCGCTTCGGCCAGCGCGGCCGGGATCCCCGGCACCCGACCAACCGCGTCGAGAAGACTGTGGACGCACAGGTCGGCGATGAAGTCCGCGTCCAGCGAGGAATCCATCAGCCGTTGGCGGCACATCTCGAACGTGAAGGCCAGCCAGCCGTACACGGTGACACGCAAGTCTCGCTCCACCTTCGAATCAACCTGACCAGCGGCGTCGGTGATGCGGGTGAGGATTCGGTCGGCCTGCCGGTCGTTGTCGATAATCTCAATGCCGCGCAGCACCGGGTCTGATCTACCCATCCCGACGTAGGCCGCCCACGCGCCGTGGGGGTGCTCCTCGTCATAGCGGAGATAGGCGAGCACCCCGGCTCGGACCTGAGTGAACAACGTCTGGCCGGGCTGGGCGGGGGTATTGGTGGCCTGGAACAGTCGCTCGCCCTCGGCGCGTACGACGGCGGCGAAGAAGGCCCGTTTATCCGGGAAGTAGTGATACATCAATGCCCGGGAGACGCCGGCCCGTTCGGCGATCTCGTCGATGCGCACCTCGTCGTAGGGGCGCTGCCCGAACACCTCCGCCCCCAGCGCGAGGAGTTCGCTGCGCCGGTCATCCGGTGAGAGACGGCGCCGCGAGGGAATCACCCGCTCATCGTAGTTGGCACATGTTCCGGTGCGCCCGGTCCGTCCATCCGTCGTTGGGATGCCATCTCGGTGTTGGGTTGCTACGCTCGGCAGCAGTAAGTCGCGGGCTCACTGGTGGATTTGCCACGGGCGCAGCCGCGGCCACAGGTCGAGGGAGTGAATTTGATGCGGTTTTGGTCCTTGCTAGTCGCGCCTTTTCTCGTGCTTGCCGGAATCGCTGCTGCCCCAACTGCTGCTGCCGAATGCACCACCGTCGACAACATGACTCTGTGCTCATTGGGAGACGGCGATAGCGACGTGCCCACGCTGCCTTCTCGGACGGGATACAAAGGGGCTGGCAGCAACCAGCCTGGATACAGCTACGGACCCTCGGGCGGCTACGACTATTACTACGACGACGGCTACCGGTGGTTCACACCCTGATCGTGTACTTCGACGATGAATCCAACTAGCGGACGGGAAAGCAATCAATGAGGGCTCAGATGATTTTCGCGCGGCGGATGCTCCTGGCGACAGTGGGTACTGGTGCCGTGTTGCTCGGTGGCAGCCTGCCAGCGCATGCCCAGCCGGATCCGCCGAACTGCACCACCGCAGATCTCTCGGGCGTCATGGCCGGTGTCGACGCCGCCACGTCGGCCTATCTCTTCACCCATCCGTGGGTAAACGATTTCCTGAGCACCTTGGAGCCCTTGGGGCCAGAGGAGCGAACGGCGGCACTGGATGCATTCCTGGAAGCCAACCCACAGGTGCGGGCGGATTACCAGGGTATCCGCCAACCCATTCTGGACTTCCGCAATCGCTGCGGCGGTGACACGCTCTACATTCGGGAGTAAACCCGGTCAGCGCGCCGACAACGTCCGTTGATACCGGCGCATGCCGGCGATCCAGCGTTCGTAGTCGGTTCCCTTGTGCCGGTACAT
>JAGQTR010000509.1 GCA_020438915.1 Mycobacterium sp. | reverse complement strand
TCGAAGAGTGCGGCCAGCGAACCGGCCTGCTTGGCCACCAGTGCAGGGGGACGGATCGGCAGTTTGAGTACGAAATGGTTGAACGTCAGCGTCGTCGTCACGGCGCACAGCGCAGCGGTCAGGACGAATGATTCGATGAACGCCTTGCCTTCTAGGAATTCACGGCTGCCGTCGGGGGTGTAGGGGTAGCTGGAATCGGACTCAAACGGGTAGGCGATGCTGTCGGGGATCGTCATCGCGTGATAGCCGGCGGCTTCGGCGGCCTTGGCCAGTGGGATGTAGAACGTAGGGTCGGTCATCGCTTCCGCGTAGGTGAACCGCACATCGCCTCCAGCTCGTTAGGACCCGTGAGTGGCCTGGGAACTAGAGTAGCGGAACCTCGATCTCGACCCCCTCGAGTTCGAATGGCGGCGCCCCGACGCCGGCCACCGCGTAGGTCGACCGAGAGGGGCGTTCGGTCAACCGCGCCGGCGCGGTGCGCTCGCCTATTGCGACGATCACCTGCTGCGGTGGCTTTACATCGAAGCTGGAATCGAAAAGCGTTCCCCGCCAATGGTAGTGACCATCGATTGGGTCAAGTCTGCCTGTCAGCCGTACCCGGGTACGGTGGCTCTGATCCGCGATGCGCACCGTGGCAGGCCCGTCGTATACGGCTTCGTCGACATCGGGGGCATCCGCGAGTGAGCTGACCGTGAACGCCGACGGTATTTTCCTTCCCACCCGACGCCAGTAGTGGCCGCTGCGGTGTTTGCGTCGACTCGATCGGTCGTTGAAGTGCCGCTGCGTCCTGGATCGCACCTCGACGCGGGTGCTGCCGGTGCGGCTCAGGTACGCCAAGCACTTTGCGATATAACTTTTTTGGGCCGCGGAGTCGGGGCCGGTGAGCAAAAAGCAGTTGGGAACGCCGTGGACTGCCACACCAAGATTGGGCTCGAGGCCCTCGAGGCGTGACATGTAGGCCGGCAGCGCACCATCGGAGGCGATGATCACTCGGGCGCACCGGTCACCGACCGTCCACGTGTGGGTCGTCTCGTCGAACCGGGCATGCTGGGATTCCGGACGGCTGACGTAAAGCACGGTGTCGACTTCGGTCACAGGAAGTGGCTGCGCTTCCACATGCGTCGGGCCAGCGGCCCCAGCAAGCCGACCTCTTCCAGGAACGCCGCCAGTGGTGCGAAACCGAGCACCTGCACCTTATGGCGGTGTGGGCTGGTGCGTGCGGCGTGACGTGCCTCTCGAGGATCGAGACCCGCTCGCCGATACTGCACCGGGTTGCTGAACAAATACCGGAAGAACAACCCGCCGACCCCGTTGATGTTGGCTACGAACATCTTCGGGATGCGCTTCATATGTGGGGCGCGTTTACGCAGACCGTCTCGAGCGAACTGGATGTGGCGCGCTTCCTCGGTGACGTGAATCCGCATCAGCCGCTGCACCATTGGCTGAAGTTCGGGATCGTCCATCATCTGGCGCTGTAGCGAGTCGAAGATTTCCTCGCCGATGAGAGCCGCGACCCACAGCATTGAGCCGTGGAAGGTGAACGGCAGCGTGTTGATGATGATCCGCTGATAACGCTTGGGCCGCACCGGCTTGGCGCCCACGCGGTGGATCGCCTTGCCGAACATCACCATGTGCCGGGTCTCGTCGCCCAACTCGGTCAGTTCGTAGTGGGTGGCCCGCGCGGTCGGATCCTGATGCATCATCTTGCGAAGCAGTGCCTGGTTGAGGATGTTCTCAAACCAGATGCCGGTGGAGAGCGTGTTGACCAGCTCCTGCCTGGAGAGCTCGATCTGTTGCTCGCGGCTCATGCGGTCCCACAGCGGTGTGCCGTACAAGGACACCGTTTTGGGTGGCAGAAAAAACTTGTCCGGATCCAGTGGAGCGTCCCAGTCGATGTCGACCACTGGCGCATAGGACCTTCTGGCCGAGCCCCGCAGCAACCGCGCGGCAATCTCGTCGCGGGTGTGCCCCGCGGGATGAACAGCCGATGGTGGTTTCGCCGGTGCCGTCATCGCGAGAATCCCTTCGTCGATGTCCCTCAGTCGAAGGTAGGGACCACAGTACGGACATGTCAATACCCCGGGTATCGGATACCTCTGGTAACGGTGTCTTGCGCCCG
>JAGQTR010000508.1 GCA_020438915.1 Mycobacterium sp. | reverse complement strand
CCGCTGCGGTGACTTCTCGACCGCATCGAGTGTCCGTGCACTTGCAACGCCGGGTCGATCAGGTACACGTCGGTGACGTAGACGGCGATCAGCGTGTGCAGCAACGGATCTGCCGGCAGATCCACCGTCGCCCGCCACCACATCCGGCGCTCGAACCGCTCTTCGGAGTTGTCGTCGATGACCCTGATGTCGAGTTCGTCCAGCGGCATCGAGGGTGCGGGACCGGCGGGGCCGGTGCGGGCCAGCGTTGCCGGATCGTCGGGAAGGGTTTCCCGATGGCCATGTTCGGGCCCGGGCAGCGCGGCGGCGAAGGAGGCCGTGGCCGTAGCAAGCAAGCGTTCGCCCTGCCGGGCGTCAACCCGCCGCGATGCCGCCGTGCGGCCATCGAACACCCGCTCCACCGTGTAGTCGATGGCGGCACCCGCGTCGCCGCCACGCAGGAACTGCAGATGCAGATTCGTGGGCGCCTTTGCCGGGTCGACCGTGCGGGAGGCCGCGGCCAGCGCTTGAGCCACCAACTGGCCGCCGTAGGCTCGCTTGCCCGCCGGGCCGCTTCCCCGTCCATGCCAGGTATCCGGGGGCCCGGCCGTCATATCGAGCAGGTCCAGCAGGGCGCTCATGCCACGGTTCCCGCCAGGATGAGTTCGTCGACCTCGTCGGGCGACATCGACAGCCAGTCGACGAGCACCCCGGCGGTATCATCGCCCAGCGCCGGCGCCGGAACCGCCGCCGGGTACACACCATCGATCGATAACGGCAGTCCCGGCGCGAGGTGGCGTCCCACCCTCGGTTGATCGAGGGTGGTGAACATCGGATTGGCGGTGACCCGTTCGTCGACGGCTGTTTCGGCGAACGTGTGGTAGCGCTCCCACAGCACCGAGGTCGACGACAACGCCGCACTGATCTGCGCGCTCGTATGCGCGGCAAACCATTCACCGAACAGGGCGCCGAGCGCACCGCGGTGCCGGTACCGCTGCCCTTCATCGGAGAAGTCGGCATCTAACGAGTCCGCCAACGCAGCAACCGATTCCGATGTTCCGGTCAGCTTCATCAGATCACCGAAGTGCCGGCCGGTCAACGCGACGACCATGAAGGCGACACCGTCGCTGCTGGTGAAGTCCTGCCCGTAGGTGCCGTAGACGGAGTTGCCGATGCGCTCCCGCGAGGTGCCGTTGACCATCGCCTCGGTGAGCAGGCTCAGGTTGCCCGCGGTGGCCAGCGCCACATTCTCCAGCGGGACGTCGATGCGCTGGCCCGCCCCGGTGGCGTCGCGGTGACGCAGCGCGGTGACGACCGCCAGCGCAACGTAAATCCCGCAGGTGACGTCCCACGCGGGAAGCACATGGTTGACCGGTGCGGTCAGCTCGGGCGGTCCGGTGACCAGCGGGAAGCCGATCGCGGCGTTGACGGTGTAGTCGACGCCGGTGCCGCCGTCGGCACGGCCGGACACCTCGACATGGATCAGGTCCGGCCGGATTTTCCGCAGTGTCTCGTAGGAATGCCATTGGCGGCCAGCGACATTGGTGATGAAGACCCCGCTGTCGGCAACCAGCTGCGCCAGCAGTTCCTGCCCACGCGCAGAGCGCATGTCCACCGCCAATGACCGTTTACCTTTGTTCAGCCCTGCCCAGTAGATGCTCTCGCCGGCCTCGGTGAGGGGCCACCGGCGGTAGTCTGCGGCACCACCGACTGGATCGACGCGGACGACCTCCGCACCGAGCTGCGCCAGCGTCATGCCGGCCAGGGGCACCGCGACGAAGCTGGAAACCTCGACGACGCGCACTCCGGCCAGCGGTCGGGCCGGGTCGGCGGCTGGTTCGGTCATCCGCTCAAGCTAGCAAGCGCGATCACACCAGTTCGATCGCCTCGGCGATAGACGGCAGCACCCGGCTGGGCCGGAAGGGATACTTTTCCACTTCCTCGATCGTCGTCGACCCGGTCAGCACCAGGATGGTCTCCAGACCAGCTTCGATGCCGGCGACGATGTCGGTGTCCATCCGGTCACCGACCATGATCGTGCTCTCGGAGTGCGCTTCGATTCGGTTGAGGGCACTGCGGAACATCATCGGGTTGGGCTTGCCGACGAAGTACGGATCCCGGCCGGTCGCCTTGGTGATCATCGCCGCCACCGAACCGGTGGCCGGCAGCGGTCCCTCGGCCGACGGCCCGCTGACGTCGGGATTCGTCGCAATGAACCGCGCGCCTTGCAGAATCAGTCGAACGGCCTTGGTGATCGCCTCGAACGAGTACGTGCGGGTCTCGCCCAGCACAACGAAGTCGGGGTCGACATCGGTGAGCGTGTATCCGGCCTCGTGCAGCGCTGTGGTCAGGCCCGCTTCGCCGATGACATAGGCCGAGCCGTGCGGCAACTGATCTGCGAGAAACGTCGAAGTCGCCAGCGCCGAGGTCCAGATCGACTCCTCGGGTATCGCCAGTCCCGAGCGCGCCAGCCTGGCTGCCAGGTCACGTGGCGTGAAGATGGAGTTGTTGGTGAGAACCAGAAATGGACGCTCGCGATCGGCCAGCCGTTGCAGAAAGTCGGCGGCGCCCGGAAGCGCGTGTTCCTCGCGGACGAGCACGCCGTCCATGTCGGTCAACCAGCACTGCGGTGTGGAGCGCACCCGATCAGTGTGTCACCCCGGGCTACTCGGGCAGCCGCAGCTCGGGCTTCTCGACCTCTTCGATGTTGACGTCCTTGAACGTGATCACTCGGACCTGCTTGACGAACCGGGCGGGCCGGTACATGTCCCACACCCAGGCGTC
>JAGQTR010000039.1 GCA_020438915.1 Mycobacterium sp. | reverse complement strand
GGTGAACATGAGCCCGGTCGGCCTGGCCCGGTTTTGCACGCTGCGCAGCTGGCTGTCCCAGTGGAGCTATGACGACGCCAACGGCGACGCCGTGACGTGCGGACCCGACATCGCGGTACCCGCGTTGGTGATCGGAAACCTCGCCGATGACGCCTGCACGCCCAGCCACACCCGACGAATCTACGAGGCCATCGGAAACCCCGACAAGGAAATGTACGAGATCGCCGGCGCGAACCACTACTACGCCGGGGCCGAGCAGCGGGACAAACTGAACGAAGCCGTCGGTATCGCCACGGACTGGCTGGTGCGTCACGACTTTGCGGTGGCACGATGACGGGGCCGACGGGCCCGCTCGACGGCATCCGGGTCGTCGAAGTCGGAACCCTGATCTCCGGGCCGTTCGCCGGCCGCTTGCTCGGCGACATGGGAGCCGAGGTCATCAAGATCGAACCGCCGGGCGCACCGGATCCGCTGCGTACCTGGGGGCAGGCCGAACTCGATGGACACCACTTCTTCTGGACGGTCCACGCGCGCAACAAGAAGGCCATCACCCTCAACCTCCGTGAGCGTGAAGGGCGTGAGTTGTTCCTCGACCTCGTTGAACGCAGCGACGTCATCGTCGAGAACTTCCGGCCGGGCACGCTGGAAAAGTGGGATATCGGTTATGACGTTCTACGCCAGCGCAATCGCGGCATCATCCTGGTCCGAGTGTCCGGATACGGACAAACGGGTCCGGAATCTCACAAGGCCGGCTACGCCTCGGTCGCAGAGGCCGCCAGCGGCCTTCGGCACATGAACGGATTCCCCGGCGGCCCGCCGCCACGGCTGGCGTTATCGCTGGGCGACAGCCTCGCCGGGATGTTCGCGGCCCAGGGAGCTTTGGCCGCGCTGTACCGTCGCTCGGTGACCGGCGAGGGCCAAGTCGTCGATGCCGCCCTGACCGAATCCTGCCTGGCAGTGCAGGAATCGACGATCCCGGACTACGACGTCGGCGGTGTCGTTCGGGGTCCATCGGGAACCCGACTGGAGGGGATCGCGCCATCGAACATCTACCCGACCGCAGATGGAAGCTGGGTGGTGATCGCGGCCAATCAGGACACCGTCTTCCGCAGGCTGTGTGCGGCCATGGGTCGCCCCGAGCTCGCCACCGACGAGCGGTTCTGCAATCACGGTGCGCGCGGACGTAATCAAGATGAGCTCGATGAGATCATCGGATCGTGGGCCGCAGAGCGAGAACCGGCCGACATCATCGACACCCTCTCGCGTGCCGGGGTGATCAGCGGTCCGATCAACACCGTTGCCGAGGTCGTGGCGGATCCCCAGCTGCTGGCGCGCGGCATGATCGCCGACCACTGGGACGAACGCATCGGGCGAAACGTGAAGGGCCCCGGCGTCGTACCGGTGCTCTCGGAGACGCCGGGAACCATTCGGTGCGCCGGCTCGTCACGGCCGGGTCAGCACAATGACGAGATCTACCGCGGGCTGCTCGGCAGGAGCGCTGCCGACCTCGAGGTCCTCAGATCGGAGGGTGTGTTGTGACCGACCTACCCGGCCACGTCGACATCCGCGACGTATCCCTACGCGACGGCCTGCAGATCGAAAGTCCGATTCCGTTGGCGACCAAACTCGAGCTGCTGGCAGCCATCGCCGGCACCGGGGTGCGGGAGATGGAAGCGACAGCCTTCGTCTCACCTTCCAAGGTTCCCGCGCTGGCCGACGCAGCCGAACTCGCCGCTGAGTTGCACAACTTTGCCGGCATCGAGTTCTCCGCACTGGTCGCCAGCCCCAACGGCGCCACACGCGCCGTCACCGCCGGCCTGCGGTCGATCGAATACGTGGTGTCTGCCGCCGACGGACACAGCCGCGCCAACGTAGGCCGCTCGTCGGCGGAAGCGGCCGCACAGATCGCCGACATCGTCGCGATCGCCCATGACAACGACGCCACCGTCGAGGTGATCATCGCGACCGCGTGGGACTGCCCGTTCGACGGCCCGACCCCGGTGCAGCGGGTGATCGACATCGTCACCGCCGCCACCGATGCCGGTATCGACCGGCTCGCGATCGCCGACACCATCGGCACCGCCACACCGCGTCGGGTCAGCGACCTGATTGCCCTGGTCCGTCCGAGGATCGTAGATATCCCGCTCGGCGCACATTTACACAACACCCGGGAGTCCGGCCTGGCCAGCACCTATGCCACCGTCAGCGCCGGGGTCACCCGGCTGGATGCCTCCGTCGGCGGGCTCGGCGGGTGTCCGTTTGCCCCCGGCGCGAGCGGCAACATTGCCCTTGAAGACCTGGTCTATCTATTACGGGACAGCGGCATCGATGTTGATGTCGACCTGCAGTCAGCGATCGCCGCGGCCGGTGTGGCGCAGCGCGCGGTGGGACATGAACTTCCCAGCGCCCTGCTCCGCGCCGGCGATCGAATCCTGGGTTAGCGGCCGACGTGCCCGCTCCACCGTCAGCAACATTGAGCGCCAAAGGCCAGCAGACGAGGCTGGCGATCGAACTGGCGGCCCGGAAACTGTTTGCCGAGAACGGATTTCACGGTACAACCCTGACCGATATCACGTCGGCCGCGGGCAGGTCACCTGCGGCGTTCTATCGGTATTTTGCCGATAAGGAAGATCTGCTGGCGGCGCTGGCCCAGTCATTCCTGCAGGAGGTGGTGACCCCGTCCGGCCTGAGCCTGCGGTTGCCCGAGTCGCCAGACGACGATGCGTTCTTCTCCGCGGTGGTGACCGGGTATTGGACGATGTTCAAGCAGAACATCGGGATCATGATCGCGGTGGCCCAGTTGGCGACAACCCAGCCGCGGTTTGCGGCCGTACAGAACGAGTTCCGCCACTTCGGTATGGACATTGTCGCGGCGTCGGTACGGCGCGCCCAGGAACAAGGCTATGGCGCCGAACTGGATCCCGACTACACCGCGGCTGCGATCGCACTGCTATTTGAGAACTTCACCACCGTCTTCGTGGGTACGCCAGGACTGGGAATCGATATCAGCGACGATGACGCCATAACGACGTTGACACGGATCTGGAAGAAGACGCTCTACGGGTTCTGACAAGGATGTTTAAAGGAGATTTCAGTGGAATTCGGTCTGCCCGAACACCTTCCCGGACTACTCACCGAGATGGATGCGTTCATCGATGCCGAGATCAAGCCGCTGGAACGCGAGCACATTCAGTATTTCGACCGGCGCCGCGAACATGCCCGCACCGACTGGGAAAATGGTGGCACCCCGCGGCGAGAATGGGAGGACCTACTCGGCGAGATGCGCAGGCGTGCGGACAAGGCCGGCTGGTTGCGTTACGGCCTGCCGTCCCGCTTCGGTGGCCGCAACGGCAGCAACATCGATATGGCGGTGATCCGGGAACACCTGGCCCACAAAGGTCTCGGCCTGCACAACGACCTGCAGGACGAGTCGTCGATCGTGGGCAACTTCCCCCAGGTCATCATGATGGACCGGTTCGGCACCGAGGCGCAGAAGAAGGAGTGGACCGATGCGTTGATCACCGGCGAACGGTCGATGGCGTTCGGGCTGACCGAACCGAATCACGGGTCAGATGCGACTTGGCTGGAGACCACGGCTGTGCGGGACGGCACCGGCAGCGACGCTGATTGGGTCATCAACGGCACCAAGCGGTTCAACACCGGTGTTCACCGCGCCACCCATGACCTGGTGTTCGCCCGGACCTCGGGGGAACCGGGCCGGGCACGAGGAATCACCGCATTCCTGGTTCCTACCGACACCCCGGGGTTCTCGGTTCCGTACTACTGGTGGACGTTCAACATGCCCACCGATCACGGCGAAGTCGTGCTCGAGAATGTTCGGGTACCCGCCGATGCGGTACTCGGCGAGGTGGACCGCGGCCTCGAGGTTGGTCAGACGTTTCTGCACGAGAACAGGATCCGCCAGGCTGCGAGCAGTCTGGGGGCGGCGCAATACTGCATCGACCGGGCGGTCGACTACGCCGGCGAACGCTCAGTGTTCGGCAAGCCCCTTGCGGTCAACCAGGCGGTGCAGTGGCCGCTGGTAGAGCTGCACACTGAGGCGCAGATGGTGCGGTTGCTGGTTCGCTATGCGGCATCCGAACTCGACCGCAACCACCACATGGAGGTTTCCGACAAGGTCTCGATGGCCAACTACCGCGCCAACCGACTGGTATGCGAGGCCGCCGACCGCGCCATGCAGGTGTTCGGGGGCGTCGGCTACAGCAGACATGAGCCCTTCGAACACATCTACCGCCACCACCGTCGTTACCGGATCACCGAGGGTGCCGAGGAAATCCAGATCCGTCGGGTTGCCCAGCGGCTGTTCGGATTCGGGTCGCGGTGACCGATTCGCTGGCCCCGACGCTGGAAGAGGTGCTGCGTCCGATCCTCGGTGGGGTGAGGGTGGAGAACCTTCAACCGCTCAGTGGTGGGGCGAGCAGGATCACCTGGGCCTTCGATGCTGTTGCCGGCACCCGTCGAGCCCTGATCCTGCGCACCGGCGCCGGCGACGACATGCACGCCAGCATGGAGCTGGAAGCTAAGGTGCAGCAGCGGGCCGCGGCAGCGGGAGCGCCGGTCCCCCGAATCCTGACCGCCGACGACTCATCCGCCGCGCTGGGCAACCCCTTCCTGATCTGCGAGGCCGTCGCCGGCGAAACGATCGCGCGACGCATCCTTCGCCGGCTGGACGATGCCGGCCGAACGCGGTTGCTCGAGCAGTGCGCGACGGCGCTGGCGGCCATCCATCGCGCCGATCCGGACGGGCTGGCTTTGACGTCCACCGACGAGCTCGCCGGCTGGCGGACCCGACTGGACGAGATGGGTGACACCACCGCCACCTTTGAATGGGCGTTTCGCCGCCTGGAGAACCAGCGTCCCGCACCCTCGCCGACGCGGCTGGTGCACGGCGATTTCCGTATGGGAAACCTGATCGTCGACCATGCCGGCCTGGCGGCGGTGCTGGACTGGGAACTGACCCACCTCGGCGAGGCCTACGAGGACCTCGCGTGGTTCTGCATACGGGCATGGCGGTTCGGCGCGGCAGCGACGCTCGGTGCGGGTGGGCTCGGCAGCGTCGAGGCGTTCTTGGCTGCCTATCAGGAGGCGGCAGGGGTGGACGTCGACCGCGACGCGTTCCGGTGGTGGCTGAGCGTGGCGACGCTGCGGTGGGGCGTCATCTGCCGACACCAGGCCCAGCGACACCTCTCCGGCGAAACACGCTCGGTCGAGCTCGCCGCAATCGGGCGTCGGGTCAGCGAGACCGAATGGGACCTGTTGGAACTGCTGTCGAGAGGCGGTATTCGATGACCGAACTGTACGGACGGCCGACCGCGGCCGAACTCGTTGCCGCCGTCGCCGACTTCCTCGATACCGACGTCCGCGCCGCATGCGACGGACAGCTGGGTTTCCACGCCCGCGTCGCGGCCAACGCGCTGCGCATCGTGGAGCGCGAACTTCTCGACGACACCGCCGGTGCCGCCCAGACTGCGCTGCATGACCTCGGATTCGTCGATGAGGCCTCGCTGAGCCGCGCCATCCGTGCCGGCCTGCTGGATCAGCGCAGCGAGGAGGTCATGGCGTGCCTGAGAATTCTTGTCGGTCACCGGCTGTCGATCGCTCATCCGGGTTATGACGCACAGCGTTGACTACGCAGATCAGATCGTTGTCGCCGATACCGCACCGGGTCGGCGTTGGCCGGACGCGCGTGAGTGGTCGCCCGCCGCACAGTCCGGAGCTTGAAGTGGTCGACGAATCGGGAGATCGTTGGTCTCTGGTCGGGAAGGCCCGGCCGGCAAGACGTAGTGTCCGCCCTGAACTGAAGTCGAGGTCAGTACATGCCTGAAACCGATACGCTCCGGGTCGCCGAACTCGCCGACCGCCTGTTCGAGGCCATCGAGAACAGCAACATCGCGATGGTGGAGCGGCTGTTCGGACCCGATATCGCGGTATGGAAGAGCGGCGATCAGCAACCCAGCGGTCACGATCGGTCGGTGCGGATAATCGCCTGGTTCGTCAACGCCACCGTAGACCGTCGCTACGAAATCCTGGACCGACAGTTTTTCGATCGCGGGTTCGTCCAGCAGCACGTTCTGCACGCCAACGTCCGCACCGGCGCGTCGATCGCGATGCGGGTCTGCATCGTGATCAAGCTGGGCGCAGATGGCCTGATCAGTCGTATCGACGAGTACTTCGACCCTGCCGAGATCGCCCCCCTGCTCGACGAACGACAGCGTTGAGCCCGAGGCCGAGAACGCGGACGTTTCGGTGACGCCGCATTCGGGCCGGGCTAACATCGCGCTCATGGCTGTGCCCTCCCCCGTGTCACCACGTGAGCCATCGAGCACATCCGCCATGCTGCGGGTCCTGGTCTACAGCGACAATCCGCGGATCCGGGAGCAAGTGCGGCTGGCGCTGGGTAAGCGGGTGCACCCCGACCTCCCGGAGCTGAGCTACCTTGAGGTCGCCACTGCGGCGATGGTGATCAGACAGATGGATGCGGGGGGCTTCGATCTGGTGATTCTCGACGGTGAGGCCAGTCCCGTCGGCGGAATGGGTATCGCCAAGCAGCTCAAGGATGAGATCGAGCACTGCCCGCCCGTGCTGGTGCTGACCGGACGACCCGACGACGCATGGCTGGCCAGGTGGTCCCGCGCCGAAGCGGCGGTTCCCCACCCGATCGACCCGATCCGGCTGGGAGATGCGGTCGTGTCGTTGCTGCGCGCCGCCGCCTGACCGGTTTGTTCACGAGAACCCCTGCTGTACAGACGTTTTCGAGGCAATGCGGGATGGCCGAGGGACGCTCATAGTGATACTAACCAAAAACTGTGGCTTGTATCGAAAACGGGCTAGGCTGTGGGGCAGCTCACTGCGACAGCCCCCGAGGAGCGCCTGCTCAGCATGAATCTGTACACACCAATACTGGTGCTGGGGGCGATCGCTGCCGTGTTCGCCGTGGGTTCGGTTGGGATCGCCCTGCTGGTCGGACCCAGGCGCTACAACGAAGCCAAGCTCGAGGCATACGAGTGCGGGATCGAGCCGCTGGATGCGTCCAACCCCGCCGCGGCCGCCACCGGACAGCGATTCCCGATCAAGTACTACCTGACCGCGATGTTGTTCATCGTGTTCGATATCGAGATCGTCTTCCTCTACCCGTGGGCGGTCGCGTTCGACAGCCTGGGGTTGTTCGCGCTGGTGGAGATGCTGTTGTTCATGGTCGTCGTCTTTGTGGCCTACGCGTACGTCTGGCGGCGGGGAGGTCTGCAATGGGACTAGAGGAACGACTTCCGGGCGGCATCCTGCTGTCGACGGTGGAAAAGGTTGCCGGTTACGTGCGGAAGGGTTCGCTGTGGCCCGCGACATTCGGGTTGGCGTGCTGCGCGATCGAGATGATGGCTACCGCCGGGCCGCGTTTTGACATCTCCCGATTCGGTATGGAGCGCTTTTCCGCGACGCCTCGGCAGGCCGATCTGATGATCGTCGCAGGCCGCGTCAGCCAGAAGATGGCGCCGGTGTTGCGCCAGGTCTATGACCAGATGGCCGAACCGAAGTGGGTGCTGGCGATGGGGGTGTGTGCGTCCTCGGGCGGGATGTTCAACAACTATGCGGTCGTACAGGGCGTCGATCATGTGGTGCCGGTCGACATCTACCTGCCGGGGTGCCCGCCACGGCCCGAGATGCTGCTGCACGCAATCCTCAAACTGCACGACAAAATTCAGGAGATGCCGCTAGGTGTGAACCGCGAGGAGGCCGTTCGGGAGGCTGAGCAGGCCGCGCTGGCGGTGCCGCCGACGATTGAGTTGAAAGGCCTGTTGCGGTGACGAGCGCCGACGGGGATGAGCCTTCCGAGGTCATCGATGTGCGCCGGGGGATGTTCGGCGCCGAGGGCACTGGAGACACGTCCGGATACGGCGGTCTCGTCCGTCCTGTCGTTTTGCCCGGCGGATCGCCGCGACCCTATGGCGGCTACTTCGACGAGGTCGTCGACTCGCTGGCCGACGCACTCGGTGCGGACACCTTTTCGGCAGCGATCGAGCGCGTGGTGATCTACCGCGACGAGATGACCTTGGACGTCAATGGCCAGCATCTGCCTGCAGTGGCGCAGGCCCTGCGCGACGAACCCGCCCTGCGTTTCGAACTGTGCCTCGGCGTGAGCGGTGTGCACTACCCCGCCGATGCCGGTCGCGAGTTGCACGCGGTCTACCCGCTGATGTCGATCACCCACAACCGTCGTATCAGGGTCGAGGTGGCGGTGCCCGACGCAGACCCGCACATCCCGTCATTGTTCTCGGTGTACCCCACCACTGATTGGCACGAACGCGAGACGTACGACTTCTTCGGCATCATCTTCGACGGGCACCCCTCTCTGACCCGCATCGAGATGCCCGACGACTGGGTCGGTCATCCGCAGCGCAAGGACTATCCCCTCGGTGGAATTCCGGTGGAATATCACGGCGCCGAGATACCTCCGCCCGACGAGCGGAGGGCCTACAACTGATGACCACATCGCAGAGCATTCCCGGCCCGGATGAACGTGTAATCGTTGTCGGCGGCCAGGACTGGGACGAGGTTGTCGTTGCGGCGCGACAGAATGCGCACGAACATGCCGGAGAGCGCATCGTCGTCAACATGGGTCCACAACACCCCTCGACTCACGGAGTGTTGCGTCTCATCCTTGAGATCGAAGGCGAAACCATCGTCGAAGCACGCTGCGGCATCGGCTATCTACACACCGGCATCGAGAAGAACCTGG
>JAGQTR010000507.1 GCA_020438915.1 Mycobacterium sp. | reverse complement strand
GCGGCGACGGGCTGACCCCGCGCGCGATCGCCGAGCTGAGACACCTCGGGCTCGATTCCTGGCTGGCCGGCAAGATCGCCCACCGCGGATTGCGGATGTCGGGTTTCGGCTCTGATGTCGAGGTGCCCTGGCCCGGACCGTCATTCCCCTCGGTCAGCAGCGCGGTACCGCGAACCGAGCTCGACGAACGGATCCGCCTAGTGGCCGTCGATGACGGCGTGAAGATGAAACTTGGCGCCAAAGCAGTTGATGTACAGCATGATTCGTCGGGTCGAGTATCGGCAGTGGTACTCGGATCCGGCGAGGTGATCCGGTGCGAGGACCTGATCGTCGCCGACGGTGCACGCTCGACCCTGGGGCGCGCGCTGGGCCGCCAGTGGCACCGGGAGACCGTCTACGGGGTGGCCATCCGCGGTTACCTCGCCACGCCGCGCAGCAGCGAGCCGTGGATCACCTCGCACCTGGAGCTGCGCTCGCCCGACGGTGCGGTGCTGCCCGGGTACGGCTGGATCTTCCCGTTGGGCAACGGCGAGGTGAACATCGGCGTCGGGGCGCTGGCGACCGACAAACGTCCCGCCGACGCCGCGTTGCGTCCGTTGATGAGCTACTACGCCGCGCTTCGCCGTGAGGAGTGGGGATTCGACGGTGAACCGCGGGCGGGACTGTCGGCTCTGCTGCCGATGGGCGGCGCGGTATCGGGGGTGGCAGGCCCCAACTGGATGTTGATCGGCGACGCCGCGGCCTGCGTGAACCCGCTCAATGGCGAGGGTATCGACTACGGGCTGGAGACCGGCAGGCTCGCAATCGACCTACTCGGCAGCGGCGACTATTCCGACGCCTGGCCCGCGGTGCTGCACGAGCACTATGCACGGGGCTTCTCGGTGGCGCGCCGACTGGCGCTGCTGCTGACGTTCCCACGCTTCCTTCCCTCGACCGGGCCGTTGGCGATGCGGTCATCGGCGCTGATGAAGGTCGCAGTGCGGGTGATGGGCAACTTCGTCACCGACGAGGACGTGGACATGGTGGCTCGGGCATGGCGAGTGGCAGGTCGGCTTTCGCGCCTTATCGACGATCGGCGCCCCTTCACGTGAGCCGCGTTGTTGTCTCGCGCGTTGTCCCGCGCGTTGTCCCGCGAGCGCGCGTGTCTGTGCACCGACACGCCATCATTGCCGTGCATTTGCGCACCCTCGCCGGGAGGCGAGCGTGACGGAGGTGTACCGGGCGCCGATGCGCTCCCGCCGCCGGGACGTAGACCCGCAGGATGCGATCGACCGTGCCCGGTCGTTTGGCCTCTGCGGCTTCGGCGGTGATCCCGACCCGCCGCCGACGGATCGACTGGCACGGCGCATCGAGCGCTTCGCCGCAGCCGCCGACGGATCGTTCGTGTGGACCCGCGATGCCGACGGGCTATACCTGCTGGGCCGACTCGACGGACCCTACTTCTACGACGCTGGCGGTCAGAGTGTCGACCTCGTCCACGTCCGGCCGTGCCGGTGGCGCACCGA
This sequence comes from Mycobacterium sp., assembly GCA_020438915.1. Lineage (GTDB taxonomy): Bacteria > Actinomycetota > Actinomycetes > Mycobacteriales > Mycobacteriaceae > Mycobacterium. Next base: position 2,897 of record JAGQTR010000507.1, on the reverse strand, counting down.
CCCGATCGTCGAATCCGCTGCGCCGCCCGCCGTCATCGCTACCTTCGGCCGCGGCGGACGCAACTTTCAGCGCATCCATGACGCCGACGCCGGTGATGACAGCGTGCGGCTGTGGAGCCGAGCCGACACCCGGTGATCAGCTCAGTGAGTGGGCGAATCCGCTCACATCACGGATGCTGGCGCCGAAAACTTCCGGCATCGCGTGGCCGAACAACAGATCGCCGGCGTGGCAGGTTCCTGCCACCACCCTGCCGACCGCCGGGACTCCCGCGCGCAGCAACCGGCGGTAGTACTGCAGACCCTCATCTCGCAACGGATCGAGTTCGTTGACCGAAATCGCATGCGGTGGAAGGCCTCTCAACTGTTCATCGGTGGCCGCCCAGGCCCAGCACATCGGGTCGTCAGCGTGTGAACCATCGGGGTCGTAGAGCGACCCCAGTAGCGCAGCCTGTTCACAGCTGATGAAGTACCCGTCATTTTCGTAGAGCGAGGGCAGGTCATCGCTGTCGCCGAGCCAGCGGTTGGAGATATAGGGGCATTGCGCGTAGAACCCGGCGATCTCTCCGACCCAGCCCTCTCGTTTCGCCTTGTGCGCCAACGTCAATGTCAAGTTTCCGCCACCGGACTCGCCGGACGCGACGACATGGCTGACGCCGAGTTCTTCGCGGTGCGCACCGACCCACCTCGCCGCCGACGCGCAATCGTTGAGGCCGGCCGGGAACGGGTGCGCCCCCAATTTTCCGCTGGAGTTCCGGAATTCGACACCGACGACGACGAGTCCGGTCGCCGCGAGATACTCACGCAGCCGGATGTAGCAGAGATCGGCAGCTGCGTTGATTGCCATCGCGCCCCCGTGTAGATGCACCACGGCGGGAATCGGACCGGCCATCTCCTCGGGTCGGCTGATGTAGAGGGTGATGTCATTGCCGTCGACGCCGGTGATCGTCGTCGTGGACGAGCTCACACCCGTCGGTGCGGTCAAATCTTGGGCGATGCTGTCGAAGATTGCGCCCAAGCCTTCTTCACTCATGGCCGCGAACGCGTGCCGCTGTTCCAGCGGCGCGTCGACACTCAGTCCGCTCGCGGGCATCCGGCCGGCCAGGCCGAACCGGCTGAATACCTCGACCATGCGCGGATCCGAGCGTGGGTCGCTGCGCAATGTCGAGTCGGGGTCAGCGTGTCGTCCGTATCCCATGAAGCCGACGGTAGCGCCGTTGGATGACCAATGGCGACCTTTCGCCGGCCGCGAACGCGCGCAAATTGCCAGGAAATGCGGCGCGCCGCCGTACAGACCCGCGCGCTCGCGGAACTAGGGCTTGGTGGCGGCGTGCAGTGCGACGATGCCGCCGGTCAGGTTCCGCCACCGCACCCCGGCCCAGCCTGCGTCACCGATACGCCGCGCCAGGGCAGCTTGATCGGGCCAGGCCCGGATCGACTCCGCCAGGTAGACGTAGGCGTCGGGATTGGAGGACACCGTTCGCGCGATCCGCGGTAGCGCCTGCATCAGGTACTCCTTGTACAGGGTGGCCAACAGTGGATTCGTCGGCGTCGAGAACTCACACACCACCAACCGTCCACCCGGCCTTGTCACCCGCGCCATCTCGCGCAACCCGGCCGAGTGGTCGACGACGTTGCGCAGCCCGAAACTGATCGTCACAGCATCGAAAACATCGTCGGCGAACGGCAATCGGGTCGCATCGCCCGCGACCTTGGGCACGTGGCGGCCCGCCCCCGCGGTGAGCATGCCGACGGAGAAGTCGGCGGCCACACACCACGCCCCCGAGGCAGTCAGCTCCTGGGTCGACACCGCGGTCCCGGCCGCCAGATCGAGCACCTTGTCGCCGGGCCCGATCCGCAACGCCTCGCGGGTGGAGCGCCGCCAGAAACGGTCCTGGCCAAGCGAGAGCACGGTATTGGTCAGGTCGTAGCGGCGCGCGACCCCGTCGAACATCGACGCGACCTCGTACGGATTCTTCTCCAGCGACGCGCGATTCACGCAGCCGAACGTATCAGCAATGCACCCGGAGAATTCCTGATCCCTCCCGAGCGCCGGGGCGACCGAGATCGGCGCAGCCGCTCGTCGCGCTCCCAGGTCTACTCTCTCGGCATGCGAATTTCACACACAGCGCTGCTCCTCGGGCTGTTCCTGGCGACCGCCGGGTGCTCGCAAAACGTCACCGGCACCGCCCTTCCCGACCCCACGACGGCGCCGCTCACCGTCAGCGCCGACGGGTACGGGATAGTGGCGGGCTTCGACGACTCAGCTGCCCGCATCGAGATCTTCACCGAACCGCAGTGCCGACATTGCCGCGACCTGCAGCGCGACTTCGGAGAGCAACTGGCATACTACATCACGGTCGGCAGGCTCCAGGTCACCTACCGTCCGCTGACCTTCATCGACGACGACTACGACGGATACTCCTCGAGGGTCGCCAACGCGCTGTTCCTTGCCGTCGAACCTACCGGCGAGAAGGCTGCCACCGGCACGCAGTTCCAGCGCTTCGTCGAGGAACTCTGGGTAAACCAGCAGACCGGTGGCTCGGTGTTCACCGGAAATGAACTGCGCGAGATGGCTATTGGCGCGGGGATGCCCGACGCGGTTGCCGACAACATCGCAAGCCAGGCGCCGGCCGTCGACGTCGCCGACATGGAGAACGCGAACTTCGGATTGCTGTTCGACATCGACTCAGCTCGAACCGGCACCCCCACCGTCTATGACCTGGAATCCGGGCAGAAACTCGACGTCTACGACGACGACTGGCTGGACGAGCTCGTCCAGTCCTGAATCACGACTCCGCGGTGGGCCGATCGTAGCGCCGCTCAGCCAACCCGGTCCCAGCGAGCGCAACACCGGCCACCAGCCATCCGACGACCGCGATCGAGCCTGCGGGAACTAT
>JAGQTR010000506.1:2588-4771 GCA_020438915.1 Mycobacterium sp. | reverse complement strand
AAGAAGTCGTCGAAGTTGGCGATGCCGTCGCGCAGTTGTTCGATGTCGGTCACCATGTTCTTCATCTGGACCACCATGCCGTGAGTGACGGCCGCCATCTGCGCGGTGAGGCTCTGCATCCGCTCCATCGAGTCGATGGTGCTCTGCATATCGTCGACCTGGCTCAGCATGTTGGCCGTGAGGTCCTGGTTGTACTTCTCGGTGAGCTTCTGGGCGGTGCCCTGCATGCTGATCTGAAACGGAATCGAGGTGTGCTGGATGGGTTTTCCGTCCGGGCGGGTGATCGCCTGCACCCGCGAGATTCCCTCAACAGCGAAAATTGCCTTGGCGATCTTGTTGATCACCAGGAAATCCGCAGAGGTGCGCAGGTCGTGATCGCTTTCGACCATCAGCACTTCAGGGTTCATCCGGGCCTGCGAGAAATGGCGGTCGGCAGCTGCATAGCCTTGGTTGGCCGGCAGATCCTTGGGCAGATAGTTACGGTCGTTGTAGTTGGTCTGATATCCGGGCAAGGCCAGCAGGCCGACCAATGACAGCGCCACCGCCGCGATCAGGATCGGCCCCGGCCACCGGACGATGGCGGCGCCTATCCGACGCCAGAATCGGACTCGCGCCGCCCGTTTCGGCTCAAGTAGTTTGCCGAATCTGCTCGACACGACGATGATGGCGGGCGCCAGCGTGAGCGCGGCGAACACGACGATGACCATGCCGATCGCCAACGGCACACCGAGGGTCTGGAAGTACGGCAGCCGGGTGAAGCTCAGGCAGAATGTGGCGCCGGCGATCGTCAGCCCCGACCCCAGTACGACGTGGGCGGTGCCGCCGAACATTGTGTAGTACGCCGATTCTCGGTCCTCGCCGTACCCCCGGGCCTCCTGGTAGCGGCCGATCAGGAAGATGGCGTAATCAGTCGAAGCTGCAATCGCCAACACCACCAGAAGGTTGGTCGCGAACGTCGATAGCCCGATGATCCCGTGATAGCCGAGGAACGCCACACCACCGCGCGCGGCGGTCAGTGACATCACCACCATTGCGAGCATGATCACCGAGGTGATGATCGACCGGTAGACCAGCAGCAACATCACGATGATCACCGTGAACGTGACCGCCTCGATCACCCGCAGGCTGCGGTCGCCGGCAAGCTGCTGATCAGCGGTCATTGCCGAGGCGCCGGTGACGAACACCTCGACCCCAGGCGGCGGCTGCAGGCTCTCGACGATGTTCTGGACCGCTTCCACCGACTCGTTGGCCAGGGTCTCGCCCATGTTGCCGGCCAGCTTCACCTGGACGTAGGCAGCCTTCCCGTCGCCGCTCTGCGCGCCCGTGGCGGTCAACGGGTCACCCCAGAAGTCCTGCAGGGACTGGACGTGCTTGTCGTCGGCCTCCAGTTTGGCGATCATCTCGTCGTAGTAGGCGTGTGCGGCGCTGCCGAGGGGTTCCTGACCCTCCAGCACGATCATGGCCGAACTGTCGGAGTCCCCCTCCTCGAACACTTCGCCCATGTATTTCATCGAGATCATCGCCGGCGCGTCATCGGGGCTCATCGATACGGCCTGCATCTGACCGACGGTTTCCAGTTGCGGCACAGTGACGTTGGCGATGACGATGAGGGCCAGCCACCCGAGGATGAGCGGTACCGCGAAGGTGCGGATCATCCGCGGGATGAACGGCCGGGCTACCTGCCGTGCCGGCGGAGATGCATCCGGAGCCACATCGGTCGTCGGGGCGCTCATGCGGACTTCAGGAAGCAATAGGTCAGGGCATCCACGCCGGTCGTGGTCCTTTCGTCCTTCACCTCGTCATCGACGGTGATGCGGCAGGTGATCGAGTCACCGTCGCCCTGGGCGAGAATATTGGGGGCCGCCGACGGCGCCGTCGTACGCAACTCCAGCGTCCAGGGCAACGCGACCCCGTCGAGGCGTTGCGGCTTGGCGTCCAGATCCAGGTAGTTGACGTTGGCATAGGTTCCGGAACCGGTGATTTCGTACTTCACCACCTTGGGGTCGAAAGGCTCCGGGTCATTGCCGAAGACCACCGGAGTCGCCGAGATGCCGTCGGAACCAAAGAAGGTGCGGATCCGACTGACCGTCATACCGCCGATTACGACGACGACGACCACGAGCAACGGAATCCACACGCGTTTGAGAACTCCGATCATCGCCCACTCGATCGCCGCGTCGGAG
>JAGQTR010000506.1:0-2462 GCA_020438915.1 Mycobacterium sp. | reverse complement strand
CGAGCTACAGCATGAAGGCCATCGCCAATTTCGTCGTGATCGCCGAACTCGTCATTACCTAACCGCCCACGAATTCGACAGTGCCGCACGCAGTCGTCCGTTATTCAAGATCTAGCTACGGCAGCCGCTCCGCGGCGAATGCCGCTCCCTGGTCAATGGTCCCGTTCTCCACGTAGCGATCGTGTGCGGCGAATTCCAGTCCGTCGGAGCAAATCGGGTCGTTCTGAACGCAGAGCGCAATGGTCTTTTCCTGGTACAGCGGGCCGATGACGACCTGGGGCTCGCCGAGGAAGTTCATCGCTCGAGCGTTCGGCTTTCCGAACAGGACGACTGCGGCCACATTGTCGGCGACTTGCGGCTGCAGCGGTTTGGGTACGGTCGCCGGATCGACCCCGTCTGGCACTGCAGCCGAGGTGACGAAACCCATCACGGCCGCCCCTTGGGAGTAGCCGCCGAGCACCATCTTCGTCTCCGGACATGCCGCTGCCGTGGAAACGACGTGCGCACCGGCGTCTCGGACACCCTCGGCGCCCGTCGGCCAGTCACTACTCGCGGGATAATCGACCGGATAGACCCCCAGCGACTTGCCGTTGAGCCGGGCACTGAGAGCGTCGACGAAAGCCTGCCCCGTCGGTCCGACACCGGGCGGCTCGCCAGTACCGCGGGCGAAGACCACCTCGACATCGGGGCACGGCGCGGCAGCCGCGGTCGGGGTGCCGGTGGGTGCGACCGGGAGCAGCAGCGCCGACATTGCCACTGCCGCGGCGGACATCACCGCCCCCGCCCGCCAGGGAACTCCATCGATCGCGCACGTGAGTATGGGCATTGGAAACCGGCCTAACTTTGTTCAGCTGAGCATTAGGGCAGTGTCACGCGATGCATCGAGCGCAGAATCTGCACTCGATGTGCTTTCAGATTACGAAGAAACTTGCACGGGTCAAGCATTCATCTGCAGGAGGGTGCGCCGCGGCCCGATCTCCCGCGACCAGTTGGTTCGCCGACGCGGCGGGAGGCCGCGAGACTGTGGCGAAACTCGGTGTTCACATCGTGTAGGCGAGTTTGCGCGCGGCCGTTTCGCCCCACTGATCGTCGCCGCTCCAGGTGATCTTCCCGGAATCGATTTGGACCTGCGGGTCGATGCGCCCGGCAGCCAACATCATGAACGTCTCCAGGTCGACGTTCACCTCGACGTCGGGCGAGTCCACCGCCTCCACCACCTTTGCCCGACTGTCAACCCGCACAGCGAGGTCGCGTTCGACTCCCCCACCGATGTGGAACACGATCGACATGCCGTCGGGCAGACCGACCTTCTTACCGACGATGTAGCCGATCGAGCCAGCCACCTCGGCCAGCGCGATCTCCGCGGCCAACCCGCTGTTGTCGAGCTGCTCACCCATCGGGATCGCGATATCGCGGGCGTGCACCCACATGTCGAAGACACGGATCTGCAGAAACGCGCCGTAGGTTCTGATACCGGCTGGGGTGATCGACGGCACATCGACAATCCCAGGGTCCATTGAGCGGAGGTGGTCGAGGCGGGAGGCGGTGATCTCGGCGACGCGGCCGGCGAGCGTCGCTCGATCGAGCCCGGCAGCCTCGGCCTGAAAAGCCGCGAGCTTGCCGAAGGGCGGCGGGTTCTCCGCCGACGGCGCCCACCCGTCGAGCACACTCTCCACACCGATGACGTGTGAGATCACACCGCGCAGATCCCAGTCGGGACAAAGCGATTGGATTCCCAGCTGCTCTTCGGTCAACCGCTCACACAGCCGGTTGTAGTGATCGAACAGGTCTGCATGGACCTCGATGTAGTCGTTGCGGTTCGGGATAGTCATCGTGCCGGCTTCTCCTTGCTCACCCAGTCGCGGGCCTCGAGGTAGGGACGAAAGATATCGCCAATGTGAACCATGTCGGCGTCGGTCTTCGGGGTTTTCAACTCATAGAGGTACGGAACCCTGCTGTAGGCCACCGTCAGATCCCAAAGATCGAGCGCGGCCTCACCGGTCGGGGCCGGCGCGACGACCGGACCGTAAACGTGGCGATCACCGGAGAACACGAGCGTCGGTACGCCGAAGCCGCCGTGGGCGACGACGGCGTCGTGGTCGGCCTTGACCTCGTCGTGGGTACTCGGGTCGTCAATGGCGGCCTGCACCACCGATGGGTCCAGGCCGAGGTCGGCACAAATCTCGACGGCCACCTCGGGACGGTGAGGCTTGCGCGCCTCTTCGTGCAGCGCCCTCCCCGCCGCCTCATAGAAGCGGTCGCAGTCGTCCATCGACGAACGACGCAGCATCGCTGCGACGCGCATCATTCCCCAGCCGTAGGACCACTCGCGTTCCCAGGGGTGTTTCTTTCCCTCTTCACGGTTGATCTCCTCCAGCGAGAAGAATCTCCAATCGATCTGCAGCGGCACACTCTCGCGGACCGTTCGGATCCACTTGGACGTCTGGTACGCCCACGGGCAC
>JAGQTR010000505.1 GCA_020438915.1 Mycobacterium sp. | reverse complement strand
CCCCGCCCATCGACGGGGTGCCGCGCTTCTTGTGGTGGCTCGGCGGACCGTCTTCGCGGATTTCCTGGCCGAACCCCTGCCGGGTGAACAACTTGATCAGCACCGGGGTCAGCAGGATCGACACCGTCAGCGCGACGCCGACGGCAATGAGTATCTGCATCATGGGCGGCTCTCCCCGCCGTCGGATACCTCGGCGGCCAGCGCTTCGGCCAGCGCGCCGAGCCCGGCAGAGTTCGACGCCTTCACCAACACCACGTCCCCGGAGCGAAGCTCGGCCCGCAGCAGGTTCAGGGCGGCATCCGCGTCGGCGACCGCAGCGGCCTCAGACCCCCACGACCCCTCCATGACCGCCCCGTGCAGCATGGCGCTCATAGGCCTCCCGGTTCCGACGACGATGAGTCGAGAGACATCTAATCGCACTGCCAGTCGCCCGATGCGGTCGTGCTCGGTTATCGCGTCGTCGCCGAGCTCGGCCATTTCGCCCAACACCGCCCAACTGCGGCTTTCCGGGGGGCCCTGACGCCCCATCCAGGCCAGCGCCTTGAGCCCGGCACGCATCGAGTCCGGGTTGGCGTTGTACGCGTCGTTGACGATCGTCACACCGTCGGCGCGGGTGCTGACCTGCATTCGCTGACCCGATACCGGGCCGGCGGCGCCGAGTGCCCGGGCCACCTGGTCCAGATCGGCGCCGCACTCCAGGGCTACGGCCGCGGCGCACAGTGCGTTGGACACCTGATGGTCACCGTGCACTGCGAGCGAGACGTCAACCCCGGCGCCGCCGGCGTGCAGCGTGAAGCGAGCCCGGGCGAGCGGGTCGAGCACGATGTTGTCGGCCCAGATGTCGGCGCCGTCCCCCGCGGCGGAGCCATCCGAAACCCGGCCCACCCGCACCACCCGCGCGGCGGTCTTGTCGGCCATCCGGGCAACCACCGGATCATCGACGTTGAGGATCACCACCCCGGATGCCGGAACCGCGGCGGGCAGCTCGGATTTCGTCGCCGCGATCGCCTCACGTGAGCCGAACTCGCCGAGGTGAGCGGTGCCGACGTTCAACACGGCCGCGATCGACGGCGGCGCGATTTGGGCGAGGGCAGCGATGTTGCCCGGATGCCGCGCCGACATCTCCAACACCAGGTAATCGGTGGATCGGTTGGCGCGCAACACTGTCCAGGGATGACCGAGCTCGTTGTTGAACGAGCCAGGCGGGGCGATCACCTCCCCCAGCGGCGCCAGCACCGCAGCGATCAGATCCTTGGTCGACGTCTTACCCGAAGAGCCGGTGAGGCCGACGATGGTGAGCCCGCCCGCGACCAGTTCGGTGGCCACGGCGGCCGCCAGTTTCGCCAACGCCGCCAGCACTGCCGCGCCCGAGCCGTCGGAATCGTGTTCGAGCACGCCGGCGGTGCCGCCAGAACCCGAGCCGGAGAAGGGCTGCGGGTCGACGACTATTGCCGGAACGCCGACTGGTCGGGCGGCCAACACTCCCACCGCGCCCGCGGCGACGGCGGCGGCGGCGAAATCGTGGCCGTCGGAACGCGCGCCGGGCAGCGCCAGGAAGAGCCCGCCGGGCGCCACCGCCCGCGAATCGAACTCCACGGTGCCGGTGACCCGGGTGGCGCCTGCCCGGTCGACACCGATGTCGGCGAGGCGGCCTCCCACGATCTCGGCGATCTGGGCCAGCGAGAGCTCGATCATCCGGGTACTCCCCGCGACTTCATGGCCTCCAGCGCGCCGGCCAGTTCGGTTCGGTCATCGAAGGGCCGGGTGTGGCCGCGGCTGGTCTGCCCCGCCTCATGCCCCTTGCCCGCGATCAACACCACGTCACCGTCGCGGGCCCACGCCACGGCGTGCTCGATCGCGGCCCGCCGATCGCCGATGTCCACGACCTCGGCACCGCCGGTACTGGCGCCGGCCGCAATCGAGGCGCGAATAGCCGCCGGGTCCTCGTCCCGCGGGTTGTCATCGGTTACCACGACCAGATCGGCCAGTTCGGCGGCCACCTCTCCCATCGGCTCTCGCTTTCCCTGGTCGCGGTTCCCGCCGGCGCCGAAGACGACGGCGACCCGGCCGGTGGTCTGCTCGCGCAGGGTCCGCAGGACCGCGCGCAGCGCACCGGGTTTGTGCGCGTAGTCGACCAGAGCGAGGAACGGTTGACCGCGGTCCACCGACTCCAGGCGCCCTGGCACGGTGGCCTCCCGCAGCCCAGGGGCGGCCTGCTCCGGCGACACCCCCACCGCGTCCAGTAGTGCCACTGCGAGCAGACAGTTGGCCACGTTGTAGCGACCGGGCAGCCCGATCCGCAGACCGTGGTGGACGCCGGCGGGATCCACGGCCAGAAAATCCTGAACGCCACCCTCGACGGTGGTGATGTCATCGACGGACCAGTCGGCGGTTCCGGTCACACTGACCGTTACCGTGCGGTGCCCGCGCGCGGCCATCGCCCGACCCCACTCATCGTCGACACACACCACCGAGAGCGCGGCGTGCGTGGCCGACCCCGGGTCGAACAGCCGAGCCTTGGCCTCGAAATAGGCCTGCATCGACTCGTGGAAGTCCAGGTGATCGCGCGAGAGGTTGGTAAAACCGCCTACCGCGAACGACACGCCGTCGACGCGGCCCAGGGTGAGTGCATGGCTGGACACCTCCATTACGACGGTGTCCACTCCCTGCTCGACCATCACCGCCAGTAGCGCCTGCAGTTGCGGTGCTTCGGGCGTGGTCAACCCGCTGGGCTGGTCGCGTCCGTCGATGCGGACACCGACCGTGCCGATCAACCCGGCCACCCGTCCGGCCGCACGCAGGCCGGCCTCGACCAGATAGGCCGTCGTGGTCTTGCCGGAGGTCCCGGTGACACCGATGACACGCAGGTGCTGCGAGGGATTGCCGTACACCGCCGACGCCACCGCGCCCAGCACGGCCCGCGGCTCCGGGTGGACCAGCACCGGCACTGCAAGAGTGCCCCCGATCTCGGCGGCGCCCTCGCGGTCGGTAAGTACCGCGACCGCACCGCGTGCCACCGCCTCGGCGGCGTAGCGACCACCGTGTGCGCTCGACCCGGGCAGGGCTGCGAACAGATCTCCGATTTGGGCGTCCTGGCCGCGCAAGGTGACACCGGTCACCCGGATGTCGGGCACGGCAGGCCCGGAGGGGGTTTGCGGAGCCACCCCGGCCAGGAGATCAGCCACTGCGGTCAATGTAAGACCGACGGGACGGGAGGGGCGCACATTCATGGCGTTGACACAGTACCGGCCTCGGCAATCGGCTCAGTGTCCTGAAGTGGCTCAGCCGGCCTGCAGTGTCAGCGGGGCGCCGGGGTCCGCCGACAACGGCACGTTTTCCCGCCGCAACAACCAGGACGCGATGTTATGGAACAGCGGTGCGGCCGACGACCCGGGCGAGCCGTCAGCGGCGCGGTGCGGTGCGTCCATCATCACCCCGACGACATAGCGCGGGTTGTCGGAGGGGGCCATTCCCGCGAAGGTGATCCAATAGACGTCGCTGTAGTAGCAACCGCACGCAGGGTTGATCTGCTGCGCGGTACCCGTCTTTCCGGCGATCTGGTATCCCTCGACCGCCGCCTGCGGCCCGGTTCCCTGCTGCACACCCATCGGGTCACGCTGCACGACTGAACGGAACATGTTGCGCACTGTGCGCGCCGTCTCCGGCGACACCACCCGCACGCCATCCGGTCTTGGCTCCTCGGTGCGAGTGCCGTCCTCGGCGATCGTCGCCTTGACGATGCGCGGTGGCACCCGCACCCCGTCGTTGGCGATGACCTGGTACATACCGGCCATTTGCAGCAGGGTCATCGAAAGACCCTGTCCGATAGGCAGGTTGGCGAAAGTACTGCCCGACCACTGGTCCATGGGGGGCACCAATCCGGCACTCTCACCGGGTAGCCCGACGCCGGTGCGCTGACCCAAACCGAACTTGCGCAGCATCTCGGCATAGCGCTTCTCCCCGACGCGCTGGGCGAGAATCAGCGTGCCGACGTTTGACGACTTCCCGAAGACACCGGTGGTGGTGTAGGGCATCACGCCGTGGTTCCAGGCATCACCGACGGTGACCCCGCCCATGTTGATCGATCCGGGCACCTGGAGCACCTCGTCGGGGTTGGACAACCCGTACTCGATGACCGAAGCGGCCGTGATGATCTTGTTCACCGAGCCGGGCTCGAACGGCGAGGACACCGACAGGTTGCCCAGTTCGCGATCCTCCTGCCGGCTGAGGTCCTGGCCGGGGTCGAACGTGTTGTCGTTCGACATCGCCAGCACTTCGCCTGTCTTGGCATCGAGCACCACCGCCGAGGCGTTCTTCGCACCGGAGGCGTCTTTGGCCAACTGCACCTGCTGCTGCACGTAGAACTGGATGTCGTCGTCGATGGTGAGCATCACCGTGGACCCGTTCACCGCGTCGTGGCGATTTCGGTAGCTCCCCGGGATGACCACACCGTCGGAACCACGGTCATAGGTGACCGACCCGTCGGTACCGGCGAGCACCGCGTCCAACGAGTCCTCTAGGCCGAGCAGACCATGACCGTCCCAGTCGATGCCGCCGATCACGTTGGCCGCCAACACGCCGCCCGGATATTGGCGCACGTCCTGACGTTCCGAGCCAACCTCGGGGAACTTTGCGGTGATGGCCTCCGCGATCGCCGGATCGACGGCTCGGGCCAGATAGACGAATGTCTCGTCGCTGCGCAACTTCTTGAGCACCGTGCCGCTGTCTGGTTTGTTGCCCAGCCGGCTGGCCACCTCGGCCGCAATGTCGCGCAGCCGCGCCTCGGGGTCGGGAGCGTCCGACGCCCCCGATTCGGCTTTCGCGAAAGCCTCCTCCAACTGCTTGCGAACCTTGACCGGTTGGAACGTCAGGGCGCGAGCCTCGATGGTGAACGCCAGTTTGTCACCGCGACGGTCGACAATCGCCCCGCGCACCGCACCGTCAATGTCGGTCACCTTCAGCTGGCTGGCCGCCTCGGCACGCAGCCCTTCGGCACGCGGCACCTGCAGGGTGAACAGCTGGGCTGCGGCGACCACCAGCAGTAGGAAGATCACCGCGTTGCCGGCGCGGTGCCGGAATACGAATGATGCGCTGCGCAAACCACTCTGAGGTGCTGCCTCGCGGGTGCGTCGGGACCGCGCCGAACGTTCCTGGGTCGGAGCCGCTTTCGCCGCTTTCGCCGCTTTCGTCGGTTTTGCCGCACGCTCCCGGCGGCCGGCCCCCCGGCTCATGCCGGCGCGCCCGGTGCAGACCCGAGAATCTGCGTACCCGGCGGGATGCCCGGTTGACTCGCGACTTCGGGCAACAGCTGGGGCAGGTTCCCGTTCAACGGTCTACCGGCCTGGTCCGGCGGCGGCGCCACTGCCGCGTCCGCGACCCCGGGGACGGCCAGCGGACTCGGTCCGGGAGTTGGCAACTGACCCGTAGCGGCGTGCGGAACCTCCGCACCCGGGGTTGCGGCCAACGGCGCCGCGGGCACTCCGGGCGCGACGGGCGCCCCAGGCACGACGGGGACCCCGGGCGCGGCCGGCATGGCGGCTACTCCGGGAGCAGCGGGCGCCGCGGGTACTCCGGGTACGACAGGCACTCCGGGTACGGCCGAGACCTCGGGAAGACCGGGCGCACCGGGCAGACCCTGCACCGACCCAGGCACCGCGCCGGGTGTCGCGGGCTGACCCGTGACCGGAGGAACCCGGACCGGCACTTCAAGCGGAGCCAAAACCTGCGGCGCCGCCGGTGCGGGTGGCGCGGGATCGGCCAGCGGCACATTCAGCGGTGGGGGTGGAACCCCTTCAGCCGGCTTGGGGGTGCCCACCACGACCCAGTTGCCCGCAGCATCCTGGACGAGGTGTGCGGTATCACGGGAGGGGATCATTCCCAGGTTCCGCGCCGCCTCGGCCAGCGCCGGAGCAGCCTGCGCCTCGAGCACATCGCGCTCGAGCGCCTCTTTCTGCTGGATCAGCGCCTGATTGACCTCGCGCGCATTGCCCAGTCGATAGGAGCGCTCGGCGGCATCTGTGGACAACCACAGCGTCACGCCCAAGCCGGTACCGAGGGCTGCGATGATCAGCACGACGAAAGGAACCCGCGCAACAATCGTGCGGGGATTCAGCTCAATGGCGGCCAGCCTGACCAGGATGCGCTGCCGAAGTGGAGTGCGAACTACTTTAGGCGCCTTGGCCTTTCGCGCCTTCGCCCGGGCTTTTGCCTGGCCGGCGCTCTTCGGCCGGGCCGCAGTGGCGGCCTTCCGGGGCATGGGACTGCTCGGCGGCACCGACCGCTGCGGACGAGCGTCGCGCACCGGCTTACGCCTGCGCGGCGGCGCGTCGACCATGCGCTTGGATTCGCGCGCCGATCCGCGACTGGCGCGCGCCTGCGCCTTCTTCCCCGATGCGGTGCCGCGTGCCGGCCGCTTTGCCTTCATCGCTACTCCCCCCCAACTCGTTGCAGTGCGCGCAGGCGAACCGGGGCGCTTCGCGGATTACGTTCGATCTCCTCAGTGCTTGCCCGTTCCGCACCACGGGTCAGCGCGACGAACTCGGGGCCGTACCCGGGTAGTTCGACCGGCAGACCCGGCGGCGTGCGGGATGCGGTCGCGGCCGCGAACGCGGTCTTGACGATTCGGTCCTCGAGAGATTGATATGCCATGACGACGATTCGGCCGCC
>JAGQTR010000504.1 GCA_020438915.1 Mycobacterium sp. | reverse complement strand
GCCGCCGCGCAACGCCCAGAAGAGGTCGGAGTCCTGGGCTTCGTTGACCACGCGCACCTGCCCGTCGGCTGTCACCACCTCCATCTCGAGTACGCCCCCGGCTCCGCTGCCGAAGCGCTTCGAGAAGTTGCCGAACCCTCCGCCGAGGGTGAACCCTCCGCAGGCGCCGACCGACGTGCACCCGCCACCCTGGACGTAGACGCCGTTCGCGGTGGCCTCTTGGTAGGCCTCCAGCCAGCGCGTCCCCGCTTCGACGCTCAGCGCCGGCGTTGGCGGTCGGTCGTCGCCTACCCCGGCGGGTCGAAACTCGGGATGAAAGGTGGCCGCGCGCATGTTGTGGGTCCAGACCAGCAGCGAGTCCGCGGCGTTCGAACGGCCGAGATAGTCGTGACCGGTGCCCTTTACGACCAGGCGAATCCCTCTGTCGCGTGCGAAATTCACAGCGGCGGCGATGTCTTCGGCGCTTTCGGCCGCGACCGCGTAGGGACTGACCTGGTTCTGCCACGCGCCGAGCCAGCCGGTGGTCTGTGAGGCGCCGGGCTGCTCCTCAATCCAGAAGGGGTTCTTCAGGTTCTCTAGAACCGTCGAGCAGGCATCGCTCGCCGCGTCTGCCTGGCAGGGCCCCAGCGGCGACTCGACCTCGATCAACCGACCGCCGACCTGTTCGCGTAGCGAATCCCACTCGGCCCTACCGGGTAATCGGCCTGGGGAAGCCGGTCTCGTCGGTGCGCCCGCATCCCCGCCCCCCGAAGACGAACACGCAGCAAGTACGGCCAACACCGATGCGGTTGATGCTCCACCGAGGAAACTGCGCCGAGAGATGCCCCAAGGCTCACCATGGCTGCCCATGTCGGCTCAGGATAGTTCACACGCAACTCGTGGAAGTGGTACTTCTGCTGTTCCCCAGGACGATGGTGCTTCAGGGTGTCGCCTCGGACCAAAGCGCGATAGGGACCGAACCAAACAACCGTCTGCGCCGAATGCCTTTCATGGGAGCAGGCCGTCACCGGCACCGTCGTGCGACGCCGCCCCTGCTGTACCGGATCGCCACGTTCGCCCTCGCGGCGCCGCGGCAGGTTCTGCTGGTCACCGCGTTGTTGGCGGTCATCGCCGGGGTGTTCGCGGTGCCGGTGACCAACAGCCTGTCGGCCGGCGGATTTCAGGATCCGTCGGCGGAGTCCTCCCGGGCGACCCAATTGCTCACCGACAAGTTCGGACAATCAGAAATCCAGGTGATCTTCCTGGTGACCGCGCCCGACGGGCTGTACAGCCCGTCGGCGCGTGCCGCCGGCACAGACATCGCCGCCTACCTCGGCAACGATTCACAGGTGACCGGGGTGATCTCGGCCTGGACCGCACCGCCGACGGCCGCCGACAGTCTCATCAGCGTCGACGGTAGGTCGGGGTTGGTCGTGGCGGGGGTATCCGGGGGCGAAAAAGAAGCACCGCAGCGGGCCCAGGCACTCGCTGATGCGGTGGCCGAGAGGGTGGGGCGCCAACATCGCGAGGTGACGGTGCAGGCCGGTGGATCCGGGATGGTGTTTGCCCAGATCACCGCGCAGACCGGGCGCGACGTGCTGGTGATGGAGGCGATCGCCCTTCCGATCAGTTTCGCGGTGCTGGTGTGGATTTTCGGCGGTCTGCTGGCCGCGGCGCTGCCGGTGGTGGTCGGTGGGCTGGCGATCGTCGGGTCGCTGGCAATCCTGCGCCTGATCGCGATTGCCACCGATGTGTCGATCTTCGCCCTGAACCTGACGACCGCGTTGGGTCTGGCACTGGCCATCGACTACACCCTGCTGATTGTCAGCCGCTACCGCGATGAAATCGCCGCCGGCGCGCCGCGCGATGAGGCGTTGATCCAGACGATGCTGACCGCGGGGCGCACCGTGGCTTTCTCGGCGACGACGGTGGCATTGTCGCTGGCCGCGATGGTGCTCTTCCCGATGTACTTCCTCAAGTCCTTCGCCTACGCCGGCATTGCGACGGTGGCCCTGTGCGCGGTCGCCGCGCTGGTTGTCACCCCGGCGGCGATCGTGCTTCTCGGCGCCCGTCTGGACGCCTACGACGTCCGCCGCGGAATCCGCCGGCTGCGTGGCCGCGGCGAGCCGGTGCCGGTGCCGGTGCGGCAGCTCTTCTGGTATCGGTGGACCAAATCAGTGATGGGGCGCGCGGTGCCCATCGGGCTGGCGGGTTCGGCGGTGCTCATCGTGGCGGGCTTGCCATTTTTGGGCATTTCGTGGGGTTTCCCCGACGATCGCGTGCTCCCCTCGACGGCGTCGGCCCACCAGGTCGGTGATCGGATGCGTGCGGGCTTCGCCGACGATTCAGCCAGCGCCGTGACCATCGTGATACCCGACGCGGGCGATCTGACCGAACCCGATATCGAGCGGTACGCCGCTCGTCTGTCGACGGTGGCCGATGTCGGCTCGGTCAGTGCACCCACCGGCACCTTCACCTCCGGGACCAAGGTCGGCCCCCCTGCCGGCGGCGCCGGGATCGCCGACGGCAGCGCGTTCCTGACGGTGAGCAGCGGTGTCCCGTTGTTCTCGCCGGCTTCGGAAACCCAGCTCGACGAGCTGCGGGCGGTGGCCACCCCGCAGGACCGCGGCGTCGCGTTCACCGGCATGGCTCAGGTGAACCGTGACAGCGTGGCAGCGATCACCTCGCGGGTGCCGCTGGTGTTGGGCGTCATCGCCGTCGTCACGTTCGCGCTGCTGTTTCTGCTGACCGGCAGCGTTGTCCTGCCGGTCAAAGCCCTTGTCCTGAACATTCTTTCCCTGACCGCCGCATTCGGTGCGCTGGTATGGATCTTTCAGGACGGTCATCTGGGCGCGTTCGCAACCACGCCCACCGGAACGCTGGTGGCGACCATGCCCATCCTGTTGTTCTGTATCGCCTTCGGGCTCTCGATGGATTACGAGGTGTTCCTGATCGCACGGATTCGTGAGTACTGGTTGGCAAGCCAGCGCGGCGTCGCCGACATCGAGGACAGCGTGGCTCTCGGCCTGGCCCGCACCGGGCGGGTCATCACCGCCGCCGCGTTGGTCATGTCGATCTCCTTTGCGGCCCTGATTGCCGCCCAGGTCTCGTTCATGCGGATGTTCGGGGTGGGTCTGACGGTGGCGATTCTGGTCGACGCCACCTTGGTGCGGCTGATTCTGGTGCCGGCGTTCATGCGCGTTCTCGGTCGGTGGAACTGGTGGGCGCCGGCGCCGCTGGCCCGGCTGCACGCCCGCATCGGTGTCAGCGAGACTGCGGATGTGAGCCAAAAGCAGTGGTCAAAGACCTGACAAAATTTTCTTCCGCGTAAACCCAACCAAACCAACCCTGGCTCCGAATTATCTACGCATGCCCGGTCTGCAACGGAGCGGACTTGGGTAACCGTCAGGGCGCCGAACTGATTGTGGTGAATGGGGAACGCGGAGTTGCCGAACATGCGAGATCGACTTCTGCCAGAGGTCCAGGTTGGCCAATGCGCGAAAACGGCGCCGCTGAACGGGGGTGAGGGCGTAACGCGCGCGCTGGGCCCGCCGCAGCGGCGCATCGGCGGATATCGCGGCCATTCCGGGGCCGGGGTCGCGGTGCACTGGCGCGACGAACTGCGCATGGCCGTGCGGGCACATCTGAGTGAGTTCGTGGCCGGGCAGTGCCGGGTTGACCTGGGTGCGGCCCGGGTGGATGTCGCCGGCGAGATCTTGTCGGGTTTCATCGACGGCGGCAAATGCGTGCGGTCGACGTTCATGTACCTGGGCTGGC
>JAGQTR010000503.1 GCA_020438915.1 Mycobacterium sp. | reverse complement strand
CCCGAACACGTCTTTGCCGTGGCGGACCGGCCAGATCAGCGGTTCGAGTTCACGGTCGATATCCCCGGTCGGGTAGATGTGGAGCTGCACAACCTGCATCGCACCGTCGTCACCATCGAAGTTCAACCTTGACAACCGAATTCGCCGACACCATCCTTGCGCACGGCGTAGGTGGGTCCACGGATCTGCCGGTGCCCCTGTCGTATGCGCTGATAGGGGCTGCGTGGGCGTTGGCCGTAACCTTCGCGGTGGTAGCTGTCGCGTGGCGGACCCCGCGGTTTGACCCCGATAGACCGGGGCGGCCATTACCGAAGGCCGTGTCGGACACCGTTGACTCGCCGGTCATCCGATGGATCCTCGCGTCCGCGGCCTTAATCTTCACAGCCTGGGTTGGCGTCGCGGCGATGTGGGGGCCGCAAGGCGCCGGAAACGCTCTACCCGGTGTGTTCTACGTGCTGTTGTGGGTGGGACTGGCGACGGTATCGGTTGTCCTCGGCCCGGTATGGCGCACGCTTTCACCGGTGCGCACGATCTACCGGATCCTCGGACTCTCCCGCGGCGGCCAGAACCCACCGAGCGCACAGCGCGAATATCCGAAGAGTTTCGGGTATTGGCCGGCCGTGTTGGGCCTGTTCGCCTTCGTGTGGTTGGAACTGGCGAGCCCGGATCCGGGGTCGCTCACCGCGATCAAGATCTGGATCCTCAGCTACGTGGTTGCGATGTTCCTGGGCGCAGCATTGTGTGGATCGACCTGGTTCGCCCGGGCTGACCCGTTCGAGGTCTACAGCGTGACCGTCTCGCGGCTGGCACCGTTTCGACGAAATCGTGCGACCGGACGCATCGTCGTGGGGAATCCGCTCGATCATCTGCCCACGATGCCGGTGCGACCGGGCACCGTGGCGGTGATGGCGGTGCTTCTCGGGTCGACCGCGTTCGACAGCTTCTCTCAGTCGAGGGCGTTCAGGGATTTCGTCGATGGCAATGCCGCCGGTGTTCCTCTCGTCGGCGACCACTGGGGCGCAGCCATATTACGCAGCGCGGTGCTCTTGCTGTTCGTCGTCATTGTGGGAGTGACGTTTTCGGGGGCGGCGCAGGCCACCGGCGGAGTGAGTCGCGAGCAACGACGTGAATTACCCGGTCGACTGGCCCATTGCCTCATTCCCATTGTCGTGGGCTACATCTTTGCGCACTACCTTTCCTACCTGGTGGAACGGGGGCAGGAGACAATCGTGCGGCTGGCCGACCCGCTGGGCAGAGGCTGGCAGCTCCTGGCTCTGGATCCCGGCGACGTACAGTACGTTCTTTCGCAGAATCCGACGCTGCTATGGACGATCAAAGTGGCATGCGTTGTTGTCGGACACCTTGTCGGTGTGATCGCCGCACACGATCAGGCGCTGCGATTGCTCCCAGTAGGCCATCAACTCGTCGGCCAGCTCGCCATGATGGTGACGATGGTCGCCTACACCCTGACCGGCCTCTATCTGCTATTCGGCGGCTGACTTTCTCAGACAACCGTGGGTCGAGACGACATTGGCTATGGCTGTGTGTAGCTACGCACGACCGCCATCCGTTGTCGATATTCGGCTTCGTCGATTTCACCGCGGGCAAACCGCTCCGCGAGCACCTCTTCGGCCGAGGGTGAGTGTGTAAGTGGCAGCGTAGGTGCCGGGATGTCGTCGTTGGCTGCACGAAAACTGAACCGGATCAGCGCCACGATGCCGACCACGATAAGTGTCCAGAACAGCAGCATGCCGATACCCATTCCGGCGTAACCCCACCAGCCCATGTCATGGTCATGCCAGAACATCATGATCGTTCCTCCTGTGTGCGATTGCAGTGCGGGGCCAACGAAGTGCATCGGATCACATTTCGCCTTTCGCATCGGAATTTCCGTGGCAGCACACCGACCGTCTTCAGCTTGCCCGTCGCTCATATGGCCGCATTAGTCGTTGTGTGAAGATTCGATAAACACCGCAGCGCTTCGCCGTCACCCAACTACTGCGTGCCGCCGCCAGCGATGCGAAGTACCCACGCAGCGGAAGCGCAATACCGTTGGACACGTTGGCACAGAGCAGATTTGGCACCGTTAGGCCACCGCGCTGTCGCGACGCGGTCACATCCGTGCGTCAAGTAGGTCATTGTCCGATCGTTGCCCGATTCGCTGCTACAGTCGGCGGCACTGTGAGATTGCCTAACACCGCCCGATGGATGCCGGCGCGCATTGTGATCGCGTTGGCGGTGGTGTCGTGTGTGGTCGCCGGCGGTGGGTATTGGACCTGGTCTGGTGCAGAAGTCGCTATGGAGCATGGGCCACACGCTCTCGATGCCGGTTGGAGCGGCGAGTTCGCCGCCGTGATCGATCATGAGCATCCCGTCGTTGAACACCCGCATGCTCAGCAGGCGCCAGACCGGGTGGCGCCCGATAGTTTCCTGGCGGCAGGACTGCGCCGAGCCAGCACCACCGCACTGTTCGCGTTGAGTGTGGTTGTGGCGTTGGTGGGGCTGGTGTCGTTGTGGTTCTATGTGCCGCCGACGGCGGTGCGTGGCCCGCCGCGAGTGGCAGCCCTACTTCTCTCCAATCGGGACCTTCTGACCCGGTTGTGCATTTCGCGCTGCTGATTGTGTAGCGCCAGACCGAGGCGGCTTCTGCGTGCCTGGTCGGTGACCGCTACTTCTTCCATCAGCAGCCGCGCATCCTTCGCGGCGTGAACAGAAATGACCGCGAACCATGACTCATGTCTTATCAGTGCGCTCTCCGCGCGAAAGCACCTGCGCGCACAGTCGTCTCGGCCGCAAGGAGCGGTCCGGCGCTATGGTCGGCCACACCCCGGTGTTGCGTATCGCCGGGCCGTTAGCCACAGAGGGGCGCGGCTTCTGGGCCAAACTAGAGGGATTCAACCCCGGTGGGATGAAGGACCGTCCGGCGATGCACATGGTGGAGCGCGCACGCGCCACCGGCGAACTGCGCCCCGGCGCCCGGATCGTCGAATCAACCAGTGGAACACTGGGTTTAGGCTTGGCATTGGCCGGCACCGTGTACGGCCATCCAGTGACCTTGGTAACCGACCCCGGACTGGAACCGATGATCCGAAGAATGTTGTCGGCTTTCGGCGCCCGCGTCGATGTGGTCAACGATCCGCACCCGCAAGGAGGGTGGCAGCAGGCCCGACGAAACCGGGTCGAGGAGCTGTTGGCCATCGAGAAATACGCCTGGAACCCCGATCAATACAACAACCCCGACAACGTCGGCGCCTATCGAGGGCTGGCGCGTGAACTCCATGACCAGCTCGGAAACATCGACGTGCTGGTGTGTTCAGTGGGTACCGGCGGTCACTCCGCCGGAGTGGCGCGGGTGTTGCGTGAGTACAACCCCGACCTGAAATTGATCGGTGTCGACACCGTCGGATCCACAATCTTCGGCCAACCCGCCGGCACCCGGTTGATGCGCGGTCTGGGGTCGAGCATTTACCCGGGAAACGTCGACTATGGCGCCTTCAGCGAGGTGCACTGGGTCGCTCCTGCGGAGGCGGTGTGGGCGTGTCGCACGTTGGCTGCCACCCACTACGCCACCGGCGGGTGGAGTGTCGGTGCGGTTGCTCTGGTCGCCGGATGGGCGGCAAGTCAGCACCCTGCGACTACGACGATCGCCGCGGTGTTCCCCGACGGACCACAACGCTACTTCGACACCATCTACAGCGACGACTACTGCCGAGAACACGGCCTGCTGGGCATCCAAGCACCGACCCGGCCGGCGGTCATCGAAAGCCCGGCGCAGCGAGTGGTCACCTCGTGGACACGTTGTCGCAGTGTGCCCGACCCGATAATGGTCGCGCGCTGATACACGCGATCAACGGATGGTTTGCCGTCTCTGCAGAATGCAGATTCGGCACTGCTGGAATGCCGAAACAAACTGCCAACAAGGCAATTCCGATCTTGCTGTCATCAACTACGTGGTAGTCATCGATCCGCCCCCAACAGGAGATACCCATGAAACACCTTGCATCTACGACACTTTGCACCACCTTTCTGGCCGCGACGATGACCGTCACGGCGGCAGGGGCCGGTGCCGCACCGTCGGGTCCGAGCTCGGTGGATAACGCTGTTCACGCGCTGGAACAGGCTGGTTACAACGTAACTATCAGGAGAACGGGTAGCGGCCCCCTCCGCGAGTGCAAGGTCGCTGCCATCCGGCCTGGAACTGGGATCACCGGACAACGAACCGGAGCTGGAGACCCTCCAAGCGCCATGGAGGCCGCAGTATATTTGGACGTAATCTGCTAGCAGACCTCGGAGTTCGCCAATTTACCTACCACCAGACCCGAAGCAAGGACACCGCGGAGCCAGCTGGGGACTATCGGCCCTAGGAATGGGCCACCACCAGCGGGCAAGCTATAAGACGTGCGCATGGTGACGCCACGGAACTAGCGGTGCTGCCGGAAGGAGAACATCACATGAGGATTCGACTCGCTGCGGCTACAGCAGTGGCGGTGCTCGGTGCGGCGTTGACAGCATGTGCCAATACCACCGACGACTCAATCGGGCAGGAGTCGACGAACCCAGCGTCCTCGCAGTCGGCCCGACCCGGAACCGGATCAGTGTGGGTGGCCGATCAGGAGGGGGACAGTCTGACGGTCCTGGACGCGGCCACCAACGCGGTGGCAACAACCGTGACCGGGCTGAAACACCCCCACAACGTCCAAGTGAGTCGCGATGGTTCAAGGGTGTACGCCGTCACCGGTGACAACCGGGTGGTGGCGATCAACGCCACGAACTACACCGTCGATGCCGTCGCCCCCACCGGACCGGCACCTGCGCACGTAATCGAGGCACCGAACGACAAGGTCTATGTGACCAACGCCGACGACGGCACCGTGTCGGTATACCAGACCGCCGGCCTCACACCGGTCGGTCGGATCGACCTCGGTGGTATGCCGCACGGACTACGCGCCGCCGACGACGGCTCGGTAGTCGTTGTTGCCAACACCTCTGCCGGGACCCTCGATCTGATCGACCCCACCACCGATCAGCGGTCGGGCGAGGTACCGGTGGGCAGCCAGCCTGCGCAGGTAGCGGTCAGCGCCGACGGACGCTACGCCTACGCCGGCGTCACCGGTCCGCCCGCGGTGGTGAAAGTGGACCTGGATTCACAAACAGTCATCGGCAGCGTCCCGGTGTCGGCCGCCCCGGTCCAGCTGTACCTCACCCCGGATGACGCAACGGTGCTGTCGGCCGATCAAGGCACCTCAGACCAGCCGGGAGACACCGTGTCGGTGATCGATACCGCGGCGATGACCGTCCGTGGCGCCGTAGGCACCGGCTCGGGGCCCCACGGCGTGGTCATCGACACTTCCGGAACGCGAGCCTGGGTGACCGACACCTACGACAACACGGTCACCGTGATCGACCTAGACACTCTGTCGGCGGTGGCAACCGTCGCCGTCGGCGCCGCACCCAACGGGATCAGCTACGCCTCAAACCCGCCCGCAGCATCGGACACCGAAACCGTCACCCTGAACCTCCCGGCACCATCGGGCAATGACGGAGACCACCACGAGCAGCAACCAGGGAACCACCACGGGCACTAGCTCCAGGTTCATCCGCCGGGGTCAGGACCCGGGCGGTGGTCTTGCCGGGCAGCCAGGCACGTTGCGCTGCAGCATCTTCCGCTGCTCCAGCCCCTGACTGCCGATGGCGACAAGGTTGACGCGCCGCAACGTGGGTGTGAAGTTCGTCGCGGCGTCGCCGGAGGACTTCGCGAAGCAGACACTCAGTGCGCGGCGGACGGCTTGGAACGTGCGATAGCGGTTACTGCTGTCGAATCATTGCTCGAGATTGAACGGTGGCCGCAAGTTCTTGAACATCGGGAAATGTCGCACGTTTAACGTCGCCAATTCATAGCCCCGCACCGCCGCGGTTCCAGCGATCAGATAGTCACCCAGGCCGATGCCGTCATGGCTACGTCGGTACTGGCGTTGGAAGTCGCCGGCGCGGTGGCCGACGATCTCGGTTACCGGTTCGGCTCGAAACGACGCCAGCAGCCGCCACACCTCCCGCCGTTCCCCACTGCGTATTCCACCGACGAGCTCGGCGACGGAAACCACGCTGATCGCCAACGGCCCCTCGCCCCGGGCTTGGATCAACCAATCCCGGGCAGCGGGCAAGCCATGCAGGTGAGCGATGAGAATGTCGGAGTCGACGAGGATCACGGCGTGCGCTGCCACATCCGGTCTAGATGTTCCTCTCTGCGGCCGGGACCGCGGTCCGGCGACTCGATATCGCCCAGCGCGCCGAACGAATCATCGATCGCCGCCAGGTCTGACACGAGACTGTCCTCAGCGTTGTTCAACGCTCGGCCCAGGATCTGGCGGATAAGTTCAGCGCGAGACACACCCTGTTGTCCAGCCAACTTGTCGAGACTGGCCGTCTGCTCCTCACCGAGATAGATATTGGTGCGCCTCATACACCAGAACATACACCGCATCGCTGAGGCTTAGCCGTCATCCGACCCGGCGGCCAGGACAGGTTACGTCAGCGCCGCCCGCGCCCGGCCCTGCCCGGCTTGCGCGCGACCTTGCCCGCGGCGGCGCGGGCGGCCTGCTTCGCGAGGGTCTTCTCCCGCGCGGTGCGTTTTGGCACGGGCTCGGACCGACCTCTCGACGAATTGGGTTTGCGACCCCGCACGATTCCGATGAACTCCTCGACCAGGGTCGACTGTTGATCTTCTGGGACAGCGAGCGCCACTGGGCAGGTGGGCGCATCGGCGATCTGACGGAAAATGAGATCCTTGCGGTGATGCAGCCGCGCCAGCGACTGCGGAACGATGAGCGCGCCGATACCGGCAGCAACGAGTTCTATTGCGTCCTTGGTGGTCTCGGGTCGCTGATCTACCTGAACTTCGAGGTCGTCTGCCCAGGCAACGACGTTGTCGCGTGGGATGAGTATTGGTTCGCCGTCGAGGTCGGCGACGGCGACCGTGTCGACAGCACTGAACAGATGATCGGTCGGCACCACGACCGTCGTGGTCTCCTCATAGAGGTTGATGAGGGCCAGCCCGGACGTGTCGACCGGCGGACGCAGCAGCGCCACGTCGACGGCACCGGCCCGCAACGCCTCGGCTGCGCCTGCCGCGGAGATGGCCTGCAACAGCAGCGGAACCTCGGGATGGCGTTCTGCCCAGGTCCGAGCCCACTTCGCCGGAGTCACACCGGCGACGTAGCCGACGGTGAGGCGGAGCGCGGTCACCGCATCAGGCTACCGATGGACCCACCGATAGGCTTTGGTTCATGAGCAAGCCCAGTGCGCAGTCCATGAAGCCTGCCACCGCGGCGAAGAAGCTGGACGTGTTCTTGCCCGCGACGCCGGCGGAATTCCAGGAGAACCCGATCACCCGCGCCGAACTCGCCGCCCTGCAGTCAGATCCGCCGCAGTGGCTCAAGGACCTCCGAAAGAGCGGGCCGCACCCGAAAAATCTGGTGGCAGCCAGGCTGGGCATCTCGATTGCCGGTCTCGCGCGCGGCGGCGTAGGGGATGCGCTGACCACCGAGCAGATCAATCAGCTGCTCGAGGAGAAGCCGGAGTGGCTGGTCGCAGAACGCGAGAGTTACCAGAGCGTGCTGCGCGAGGAGCGGCGGCTGAAGGCGCTGCATGCCGATAAGGCTCGCGAGAGCTGACCGCCAGCCAGGAATCTGGCCTCAAGTCTGGCATTGCCTCGGATAATCCCGAGCACCGCGGTCAGCGACCAGTCGTCACAACATGCAGGACACGCAACCCTCGACTTCAGTTCCCTCCAAGGCCATCTGGCGCAGCCGGATGTAGTACAGCGTCTTGATGCCCTTGCGCCAGGCGTAGATCTGCGCCTTGTTCACGTCGCGGGTGGTGGCGGTGTCCTTGAAGAACAACGTCAGGCTCAGGCCCTGGTCTACGTGCTGGGTTGCCGCGGCATACGTGTCGATGATCT
>JAGQTR010000502.1 GCA_020438915.1 Mycobacterium sp. | reverse complement strand
GGTCAAGGACGAGGGCAACAAAGTCGACTACCGCGACAAACCCGCATGTAACGGTGTGTTCGCCGAATTCCCCAGCGGACACGAAGAGATGTTGTTTGCGTTAGCGATTGCCTCCAACTTCAGTGCGGTCACACGGCATAACTCCCGCGACAAGACCGACCCAGAACAATCCACGCGCCTAGCCATCGCACGCTAATCGGGGTTCTGGCCGCCGGCTCCCGAACACGGCTACAGCTGTTGCAGCGCCACTTGACTGGCCTGTGTCGTTACAGCTCAGCCATTAGGGAGTGAGTGACTTCTCCGGCCGCTGGAAGCGACCGGCTTCTTTTACGCCGCTGTTGCGGCGTGTAGGGCCAGTCCAGCCCTGAGTATGTTGCGTGCGGCATGTTCATCTGCTGGTGCGGCATGACCGCAGCGTTGGCACACGAATTCCGCTTGGCTGACGCGATTCTCGGGTGCTGCGTGACCGCAGCACTCACACCCGTCGGAGGTGTGCCGGGGGTTGACCTCGCTGGCCACGAACTCCCAACCGTGCTCGGCCGCGACCCGGTTCAGCAGCTCCCCGCAGCGGGCCGCTACGCGGCCACCTAGCACCCGGCGCCGGTATTTCGGGCACCACACCAGGTGCAACCCCAGTGAACACACCCCACCGGGGGTGCGACGAAACCGCCGCTCTGACATGCCCTCACCCTACGAACCGACACCGACAAACTCCCGCTGCGACGCGGGTCACCAGGCCCGATTCCCCCGACGGCTCAAGCCGCCGGTCCCCTCGGACCGCACCGATGGCCGGAGCTGCGGCGACACCGCCCCGACCGCGTCCGGTTGCGGTGCCGACAGGCGCCGGTGACACCCCCATCGGGGCTGATCCGGTTTACGAAGCTGCGCCAGAACTGGCGCGACCAATCGGTTCACGGTCTCTGTAGACGTGGCTTCTGGGACGGCCGTCGGTAACGGTCCCTGACCGTTATTCGCGGGCATCACGCTCGGCGAGGGCGCTGCGGGCAGTCTCCGGGTCACGCCGGATGGCTGCCCGCAACTGTTTCTTGCGGAATGACTCGCGGCCCCGCGCAACTGCCGTCTCCCATCGGGGTTTGGGACTTGCCAGCTTTTCAGTAATGAGGAACTCGACGATGTCTTCCAGAGTGGGTCGGAAGCGTCTACCGCCCACAGGCAGGTGCATCCGCTCCAGTAGTCGTTCCGAACCGTCGAGGCGCACTCCTATTGCTTCCCATGCCAGGGATGACGCGCAGATCTGCAGATGCGCGTCCGGGTAGTCGTCGGATTTGTCCCGCTCGTAGTCGTAGTGCAGAAGGACCTCGTCGGGTGTCGCGCTAGACGAGAGAAGCATCACCGACTGGCGCACCATCAGGTACTTGTTCTCGTGATCTTGCTCAAGGCGCATCGAGAATCCCAGCCAGATCTTGGGATCAGCGCCAATGGTGATCGGGATGCATTCCTGTAAATCCAGCTGGTCGCGCGTAATGCGGTAGCCGATGACGGCGCGGGACCGGTCTCGCCCGGGTGAGATGACACAGCTTAGACGGGGTCCGTCGCAAACGGTGGCGTTCAGCAGGTCGTTGTGTGCGTTGGCGAAGCCGCGCGCGTCGCGCTCTCGATCAAAACTCCTGCTCAAGGTCGGCACCGTAGAGGTCGCCGATGGCGACCCACGCCAGCCGGGCTCGGATCGAGGTGAAGTCACCGGAGCGGGCCTGAGCGGCGAGCTGCTCGAAAGTGCACCCAGCGCGGTCGAGAGCATTGCGGATTGCGGCACGCAGATCAGCAGAGGTCGCGACCACGATGGTGCCTTCCGGCTCCTCGACGGCAGCCATATCGATCTCCCTCGGGCGGTTATCCCGGCGACGCTCCCACACAGGTCCGACACGTGTTCACCGAGATGCGTGTGCAGGGCCTGGACGACTACTTGAGGGGCCGGGCGTTGGCCAATCAAGACGCCAAGGTGCGCGCACCTATCGCCGCGCTGAGCGCGTCGAGTTCGACCAGAATGTCGCTGGCAGCCCAGATTCGGTTTCGCGCGCCCCTGGACAGCAGCTCCAGAATGCCGGCGTCGGTGAGCCGATTCAGTGCCTTGTACGTGCTGCCGTCGGAGGTGCCGGTGATCTGCTGGGCCGTGTCGGCGTTGAAGATGGGCACGGCAAGCAGCGCGTCGATCAGTGACTCGTCTGCAGAATTGGCGCGCGGGCGCGCTGCCTCACGCCAGCGCTGCGGTAGCGCGGCCAATCGGGCGGCCGATTCCTCGGCGGCTTCGCTGGCATACAGGGACGCCGCGGCGACGTAGTGAATGAACTGGTCGCTGCCGCCGCGGCGGTAGGCGGTGAGCTGGCTGAAATATCGGTCGGTGTCGGCGAGCATCGCCGAGGCCAGCGGAACGGTCACGCGGCGGGTCAGCCCGCGGCGGCGCAAGATCGCGCTGATGAGCGCGCGCCCAATGCGACCGTTGCCGTCCGTGAACGGGTGGATGGACTCGAACTGCGCGTGCGTGGTCGCGGCCTGCGCCAGTATCGGTAAATCTCTGCGGTTGGCGAACTCGAGCAGATCATCCATCAGGGCCGGAACCATCTCCGGGGGCGGGGGCACGTACACCGCGCCGATCGGGGAGTAGTCGCTGCCGCCTATCCAGTTCTGCACGGTGCGCAATGCGCCGGGCCGATCGGCGTACGGATCGGGCGCCATCAGCAAGCGATGCGCTGCCAGGATGCTCGGCAATGTGACCGGGCCGGTGTTGGCCGTGTCAACGAGTTCGGTCAGCGCGCGCACCGCTGCAAGCTGCGAATTGGCTTCATTGCTGGCCCGTCCACCGGCGAACGCTTTCCCGAAAGCATGCCAACCGGCGTCGATTCGCTCGATTTTCGACGACGCCACCGATTCGCTGCGCAACAGGAAATCCGCCAGCGGCGCCAGGTGCTGGCCGAACCCGGCCTCCAGCCGAGCCACCGCGATCAAAGCGGCTTCGTGGACCCGCGCAACCTCGCCAGATAGATCGCTGGTCAACCCTGCGACCAAAGGAGGAACGGCGACCTCGATTCTGCTCAGTGTTCTGTCGTCGCGGTTGCCCTGGCGCCCGAGCGAAACCCAATCGCGCACCTCCACGCAATGCGCCGGCCAACTCATCCCCGCACCGCACCTTTCGCCTTAAAACCACACCACCCTTCCCTTAGTGTACTTTAATGTACCTAACATTCGGTATGAACCACAGCCTTTCGCCTCGGATGCGACAAGCCCGCTGCCCGCAGCCCCGGGTGCAGCCCAGCAACAACCGCCGGCAAGCCGGGGCGAAGTCCGATTTCGGCCCCGATTCCGGACCCGGTCATAGTCACTGGTTGACAGCCGCCGCGTGGGCGGACAGTTCCCCGTCGATGACGCGCTGGTGCAGGTCCGGACGGTCTTTACGCAGGCGCCGCAGCGCGGCTGCCTCGCTGGTTCCGGCTGGCGCCCGATCAACTTGTACATTGTGCAACTTGATTGCCGGAGACTGCGATCGCCACCGTGCCCCCACTGCAGCGCCCGATCGATGAGATCCACAGCTTCCTTGTCGTCGCTCACGATCCGCCGGACCAGGTCCCGAGCGACACCCGCGCATTGGACTTCCGAACACGTTCCGAATACCCTGGTGGCATGTCCTCAACGTCGTTCCGCAACACCACGCGCCGTTCCTCGGACCTGAGCAAGCACCCCGCCGAGGTGTTCGCCGAGGCCGAGGATCACCCGGTGACGGTGACTCGACGCGACGGCGAAGCACTTGTGCTCATGTCGCAGCGCGAGGCGGATGGTCGCACCCGCCTGCTCGAGTTCGCCGCGCAGCTCATCGGTGTGGCCGTGGACGACGACGGTCCACTCGCCGGGCGGATGTCGAAGACCTTCCCGTGGATGCTTGCGCTGTCCCCGCAGGATCGGGCGACATGCGCCCAGGACCTTGTCGACGCGGCGCGGGCGTCGTTCTCCACCGATCAGCCGCACCTGGCGCTCGCGGAGCTGACCTCGTGGCGGGAGACCGCGACCGCGATCGCCGCCGGCCTCGGCCGCGACGACCTGCAGTGGCTGGACTCCGACGACGGCGCTGCCGCTGTCACCGAGGTGCGTATCGCTTATCTGTAACGCCCCAGGTTCATCGGACTGTTTCGGCAGGTCGAACCATTGAAGTCATGTGTATGCCGCAGGGCGGGGGCTACTCCTTGGTGCACATGTAACCGATGGCATTGCCGGTGCGGCGTTCCGTCTCATTGCCTACCCAACTTCGAAGTTCGGGACTCGCGGTGTGAGAAACGAGACGCTCCTGATGCACCCCGACCAGGGGCAAAGGGCTGGGAAAGTAACCGCCAGTCCGGTGTCTCTTTCCTTTAGAAGTGAGAGACCGGTGCGCCAGCACGGTGCGCGCTTAGCCGCCCTGATGGGTTCCGCGGAGGTACGGCCGACGTTTTCGCTGTTGCCGCCGGGCGGCTAGTAGTTCAGCTGGTGAGAAGAGATCCGAATGCGTTCTGGGCGAGGGCTATTGCGCCGCCCTGGTTGAGTATGAAGCCTTGCAGTTCGGGGCGGTTGTCGAGGTGGGACTGTGCGTGTTGCGGGTCGGTGTGGAAGGTGATGGAGCTGCACACGGTATCGGCGAGGGTTCCGCAGCAGTTGGTGTGGCCGATGACTACCACTACGGTGGCGGGTCGCCATGTCCATTCGTTGCCGCGGTGCTGAATGTGGATCGGCGTCCCGGTGTCGGGGTCGGTGGAGTTGATGATTCCGTCGGTTCCGGTCATCAATGGGATGCCGAGTGCGTCGATCGCGCACATCGCTGCTATCGGAGGGTGGCCGGTGAGGTGGACGGTGTGGCTGGTGGGCCGGCCTGAGAAGGGATAGGCAATCTCGATCTGTCCATCGGGCGTGGTGTGCACGAGGTCGGTGCTGGCTAGCCGGTGCAACGCATCGTCTAGGTCGATTTCGAGTTCGGCCGCCGTAGGGCGCAGGTCGTCGCGATGGGCTAGGCCGTGATCACGGAAGCCGCGTAGCACGGCTCGGTGTAGTTCACGGATCGCCGGCGGGAGCTGCTGGGCGGCGGCGGCTACCGACTGGGGTGCGCCCCACTCGTGGGCGCGTAATGCGTCGAGAACGCGTTGGGGTGTGGGCAGGTCGAGTCGGCATGCGTCGCCGATGGGCGCCCCGGCGTCGGGGCGCATGACATCGACACCGTCGACCAGGACCGTGGGCGAGGGATAACGACCGATGCGCTCGATAATCGGCGCGTCCATGCCCAGTGTGGCCAGTGCGTCAGTGATTGTCTGTTTGGCGGCAACGGCATTGGGGCATCCCGGCGAGGTGAGTAGTTCGATCTGCATGACGCTCACTCCTGGTCGGTGGAGATTGTTGTGGTGGGGGCGGTTTCGATGTCGTGCAGGATCGGGCAGTCACGTTCGGCGCGGGGTTGATCGCAGGTGTCAATCAGCCGGGCCAGCGCATCACGGATGCCCGCGAG
>JAGQTR010000038.1 GCA_020438915.1 Mycobacterium sp. | reverse complement strand
CCCGGGATCGACAACCGAAGAATGACCACCAAGGGGGTCAATTTTCAACCGCCCAAAGGGGGTTAATTTTCGGCCGCCGTTGACACTCGTTTGGCGTCAGAAGTTAAACGCCATCGGCCAGTCTGAGTGCAGCACTCCGTTCGTGAGGGCGGCAGGAAGCTTGTTCGTCACTTCGGCAGGCAACTGGCTATCCAGGGAAAAGGACCGTCCCGCCACTCCGCGGCCCTTGCCAGCTAGGCCCGTCGCGAAGAAGTACTGCGACAGCGGGGCCAACGCTTCGTCCGAGAATGCCAGGCGGCCGACGAGGGCCGCGATCAACGCCCCTAGAGGATTCGGGGGAATGAACTCGTCCCAGGTTGTCGAAGCATTCATGTATTGGATCCAGCACAATGGATCATCCGATGAGAGGCCGTTGAGCTTCTTCCGTGCCTCCCAGGTTTGTGACCCCAACAACGCCGGCCCGTCGTAGGTCATACGCAGTACGCTCCACGATGCGAGATTCGCAACGCAAAGCATGTTTAACGCGTCACGCATCAGCGGTGTCTTATCAAGCAGCGCTTGCAGTTTCCCGACGATAACCCCGACCGGATCGCTTCCCGGTTTGTCCCAGGTATGGCCGTGAGCCAGTAGCCCGTAATAGATGTCGGGGACTAAAGCTTGCCGTGGCGAAGTGGCCGCGGATTTGTCCAGGCCGGAGAGCGAATTGACCACTGCTACGTTCTTCCAGGTTTTTTCGACATGCGATGCCTTAAGCGTGTTCTTGCACTCGAAGACGGCTGCCACACCGCCTGCTAGATACAGCTTTTTGTCGAGCAGTCGGTTTGGATAGCCGGGGCGCAAAATCAATACGTCTACTTGCGGCCCCGCGGTGCCGTCCGGACCGAGGACTCTGCCCTTGGTCTTGACCTGGTAGTTCACTGGCAGCCAGTCGCGGAACAACCCCGCCCAAATTTCCTCGCCTTCGTCGCCCGCCGTACCCGGATCCTCAACCGATCGCTCTCTGATCCGGGCGTACTCAGAGGCCATCTCTTCCAAATCCTGGGCTAGGAAGGTCTTCAGCTCATGCTCTTGCTGCTCAGCCACGTGTCAATCATCTACCAAAGCGCCGATAACTTAGGTGCATCCAATATCGCAGAACTTCATGGTGGGCAACGTCTCGTGACGACCTGTCTTGTCCGAACGGCTCACGCGACAGGATGTCGGCTCGCGCGGATCACTTGTCTATTCGCAAATAGACAGTTTTTGAAACGCCTACCGGTCAGCAGAAGAGCAAACTGCGGACTTTGCTGGCGGATGTCGCGCCGGGGGGTCCCCAATGACAGAACTGACCGAACCGGCTAGATCACTTCTCTGGCTTCAACAGCCTTTTGTGCTCCTGCAACATCTGCAAGGTTCGTTCGTGGCTCTCGCGGTCACGTTGCCCATCGCGATACTCGACTTTGCCTTGCTCGCGGTTGCGTACCAGTTCGACGTAACCGCGGATCGCGTGTTCCAACCGATACCAGGGGTCAGGCGGTTGCGATAAGTCGCCTTCGCGCCTTCGGGGAATTTGTACCCACGTCAGATTCCACATGAGTTCGATCATGGGCGCATTTTCACGGACCAGTTTCTTGTCCTTCGCATCCTGCACGAAGTTCTCAAACGGCCACTGATGCATCCCCCAGAAATCTCGCGGCACGTCGACCTCAAGGCCCATCGCTCGAACCATGTTGCTAGGCAACGCTGACACAAGCCCCTGCACTCGCATTTTGTTCTGGGCGGTCACGTTGGCTTTGTAATCGCCCCACGCGGCGGCTAGGTCGATCAGAATCTTTCGCATCTCGGCGCACCACGCCCTGTCCATGGCTGCTTCGGCATCGCGTTCGACCTCACGACGCTTGACCACCTCGTCAAACGTCTTGTTAGGGATGTCGTCCAGCACGTCTCTGAACGTTTTGCGTTCGGTTTCACCGACGGGCAGCCAGTCCAATTCGACTGCTTTGCCGCTACTTCCGTAGGTGAAGTGGGCATGAAACGCGACGGCATGGCCAGGTTCTACGGTCGGCCCGTCATCGCCTTCGTGCTGTTCGAAGTTGAGCATTGTGTGCGGGTCGACGTTGATGAATCGCACGTCGTGGGCTGCCAACGTGCCGGTGTTGCGCAGCCTGTAACGATCGCCTTCGGGGTGCACTGTGATTGTCCACCTGTACTTGGCGCGTTCCTCATTCAGTCGGGCGAGCGCGAAAGCGCTCGCGGAGTTGTGCGCCGATCTGGAGGCTTGAAACTGTGCGAAACAGGAGACTGCGAACGCGGCCAGTGCAATGAGCACTGTGCCCGAGGTGTGGTGGTACACCCTCAGCCACCACGCAAGCACTCCGTACGCAACGGCGATGAACACCGCCACCGACACCGACAGCTTCATTGGCCCCCCTAACGTCTTGCCCCGATCGCGCCCGTGTCACACCAAGTTTCACGAAACATGCAGGTTAGGAAGAGGATAGGTAACGATATGCCGTTGCCCGTCCGATTCCGAAGGCAACGGCGAGTTCTCCGACGGGCTCACCAGTAGCCGCGAGCCGGCGGAGTTGTTCTTGACGGTCCGTGGTGAGCTTGTGCGGCTTGGTGGCTGGCAGCTGTCGGGAGCGGCGAGATTCGCGTGACGCGGCACGCCGTTCCCGGCCAAGTTCGAGCTCCAGCTCGGCCAGGGTGGCCATGATGGCAGCGACGGCACGGCCTGTCGGCGTAGCCGTATCTATGCCTTCGCGTAAGGCACGCAGCAAGATCCGGCGCTGAACAAGCTCGGAAATGGTTCGGGTTACCTCGGCGACGGATCGCCCGAGCCGGTCAATTGCAGTGACGACCACAGTGTCGCCCTCGCGGACGTAGTGCAGCAGGGCAGCAAGACCCGGCCGGTCGGTCTTTACCGCACCAGAAAGTTTGTCGGTGAAAATTTCACCGGATTCGACGCCCTGAGCGGCGAGTGCAGCCAGCTGCGCATCGAGGTCCTGGCCCGCGGTGCTCACGCGGGCGTACCCGAGAATCTTCGTCACACCACTACGGTCTCATTGCCCTCCGACATCGAAGATCTGAGACACGCACTGTGAGACAAGAAATGAGACACCGCGACCTGCGGGGATAGACCGGGGGAGTGGCAACTTATCGGGTGTCTCGTTTCTCTGGTAACGAGATAGGGCTCGCGCGGGTAATCCCAATGACCTCGACCCCCTGCCGGAAACCGTGCTGTCACATGACGGCCCGCGGGGCATGTCGACAGACTGCCGATTCCATCAAGGGTGTCATCGCCGCCAAAGATTGTTTCTGTTGATGCCATGGAGATCGTCGAGTAAGGGCGTTCATCAAAATTGGTTCATGAGGCCCGAGCGCGCCGCTAGATCGGCAGGGTCGGGACCGTCGGTTAGGGCGAGGGCCGGTGTCGAGAGCCGTTTCCTGGTCCCTCGTCACCGGCCCCGTGGCCCGGTGGGTTAGCACCCACGATCCCCGTGGTCCCTTGCCGATCAGCCGAAGGACACGTTGTGGTGGTGGCGCGCGTTCGACCGCGGTGTGAGGCTTGACGACGGCTTAGCCTTGGTCTGCGGGACCGCGACCAGGCCGGTGCGCGGTGTCAAGTCGTGCTGGATTTGTTGGTCTTGTTGAACCTGGTGAGTCTCGGCGGAGGTGTCGGCCGCCGCCATCGGCGCTGCGGCGATTGGCAATGCGCACATGCTGGCGGTGACCAATGCTGCGATGTAGTTTCGGATAGCCATAATCAGTTCAACCCTTCGTGTCGTGGTGTTGTGGTGCTGATGTCAATCATGGTCAACGCACCCCAAATCCAGTAGAGAGCAGGGTTTTGTGAGCTCACAAAAGCAATCTGTGAGCGCGGGAAGGTGATCGTCTGGGCCCGGTTCACCAGCCCGGTCAGGGGCTTCAGACGATCCTGTGTACCGGTAACGATCCGGTGGGCTCGTTCAAGCAGAACACCAACTCAGTGTCGGTATGCGCAAAGCGGAGATGCTCGTCCACCACGTCACGGCGACCGGCCCTGCGAATCACCTGCCCTGCGCTGACCCCTCGGCGGTGCACACCTTGCGCATTTGCACCCACCGGGCCCTACCTGCTTAGTGAGCCACCCTCGAATCACAACCGAAACCCGTCAGTTCGCAGCAATTCCGGTCCCCACGGGGATGCCCAACTCAACTCCGAACTGAACTCACATTCTGGCGCGATATGTGGCTGATCAAATCCCGCACAGCACCAGCTGGCGGTATTCGGTCACCCATCCAAATCGCCCTGATTCGGCGTCTGAGGTCCAGGTCGGCGACACCTATGGCCTTGAGACGGCCCAGGGCGAGGTCATCGACCGCGGAGAGCCGACTTATCACCGCGGGTCCCGCTCCGGCGAGGACAGCTGCACGAATGGCGGTCACCGACGACAACTCTAGGACCGGCGCTGCATGAACGACGGTCCGGCCGAAGTGATCTTGCAGCGCGGCCGTGAAGGATTCCCTAGTGCCGGAGTCGGATTCAGGTAGGACCATCGGTGTAAGCCGAACCTCCTCGGCCGAGATGAGCGCCGAGCGGCGTGCCCATTTGTGACTGGGCGGAACGATCACCACAAGCTCGTCGTGGGCAACCACTCTGCCGTGCAGTCCTTTTGGCAAGTTGGGCCCCTCGATGAAGCCCACGTCGGCCTCATTTTCCTGCACGGCCCTGACAACAAGGGAGCTACTCATCGCGGTGAGAGTGACGTGAGGATTATCCCCGCCACGACCGTTGGCTTCGTTTTGCATCGATACCAGCCAGCGGGGCATGAGTTGTTCTGCCACCGTGAGGCTGGCAGCGACCCGCACGCGGTTTCGACCTTGCTCACGCAACGTTGCGATCCCCGTATCGACACGTTCGGCGACACCGATCAGGTGCTCAGCCCATTCTGCAACCACCAATCCGGCACTCGACAGCTGGGAACCCCGAGCCGAGCGCACCACCAGCCGCACCGAGGTCAACTTTTCCAAGGACGCCACGCGGGCAGACACCGTCTGCTGCGACAGGCCGAGCTCTCGCCCCGCAGCCCCCAGGCTGCCAGTGCGCGCGATAGCCAGCAGAACCTCAAAAGCCCGAAGCTCCGGCATTCGCGAACTCAGCGGCATTGCACAGCGACGATACCAGCGCGGAAAGGTCTCTCTTTGCTCCAGTCAGATTGATTGACGGCGAGTCTTTTCCCTAGATGAGCTTTTTCCCTAGATGAGACAGCTCTTAGTGGACTTCTACCCTGAGTTCGGCGGGAGCGGTTCCGTCACTGCTGGTGCTTACTATTCGGTCATGAACGACGACATGGCAGCGCGGATTGCCCCAATGGCCGCCAAGGCGATCGACCTGTTCATCGACTCAGTGAGCCAAATTCCACCGGCAGACTGGGAAAACCAGTCAAACCTTGAGCAGTGGAGCGTGCGTCAACTGGTGGGGCATGCCACCGGAAGCGCAGCGAAGATCGTCGCGCTCTTTGAAGGCGCAAAGCTCTGGGAAGGCCCGTCGCAGCCATCAGATTGGATACGTGACGAACCGGCGCGATTCCTGCGCGAGCTGGCGGCTCAATTGCGGGACGCTCTACCCTCCGCCGCCCTCGATTCAATGCGGGCCTCCCCACAAGGGGAAGTTTCGCTGCGCCGGGCGCTGATCTTCCCCGTTTCAGACTTGGCCAATCCATAGTTGGGACATACACCGCTCACTCGGCCAGTCGATTGAGCTGCCCGAAGATCTGCTCGCCCTCTGCCAAGGCCTTGTTGCCTCTCTGCCAGAGGACATGTTGCGCCGCCCGGGCGCTTTCGGACCAGCGCAACCTGCGCTCAAGAACTCCTCGCCGACTAGCCGCCTCATGGCGTTCCTCGGAAGGTCAGTCGACGCCAGCGTGGCGACCAGGTAAGTCACAGCGCAGCGTTTCCCCAATCGGCGCACGGCCACGCAGCCAAATTCGAGACCGGCAACGGGTCGTCTCAAATGTTTAGTAATGGGAACCCGTCGCGTCTTTTCTATGCGACCCCTCTAAATTGTCGGGAGGTAGTCCTACCGTGGGAGTCATGAACGCTCATGCGAAACCGCCGCAACCGGGTTCTGCCGAGCACTGGGCCCTTTGGCTAGAGAAATACGGCGACGACTACGCCACAGACAGCGAGCGCCGAGGCGCTTACCAGGATTTCCGAACCAACCTCACCACCATGCAGGACGTCTTTTCTCAGCCCGATCACATGCACGTCGCTGGATACCTCGCCGCCCATGAACGTGTCGCCGCCGGTGACGCTGAGAGCCCCGACGATGCCGAGCTGTGGGTACCGGCTAATCTCAGCGGCCCAGCGCGGGCGGATTGGCTCGAAGGCTTCCGCTCGCACTTCGAGCCGAGCCCATGATGAACGTCCAAGGCCGTCATTCGACACGGTTGTGCGACAAGATCTGACCGACCTTCAAATCTCTATACATGAGAAGGCGGGGGATTGATCTCTCCGACGTCTGCACGCAACGGTGATTCGGACACTTAACGACACGCTGCGAGCATCTCCCCGTAACCTCGGATAAAACCCCGGAGAGGGGTCGGCATGCCTGAGTCTGCGGCAGACCACCCTGCTGCGCGACCGGAAGCGGCGTTGGTCTGGTGGGGGCGCGCCGCTCTTGTGTCGGTGCTCGCTATTGCGGTGGCGAACTCGGTCGGCTGGGCGACGGGTATCGACCGGTTGACTCGGGTCAGTCCATCCTGGCCGTATGCGATGCCGTGGTCTGCTGCGCTGGTGGCGGGCCTGGGGGTTGCGGTCCTGGTGCAGTCGGGGCGCCCGTCACGCGCCCGAGTGTGGGTCGGGTGCGGCTTGGCCGTGGTGGTCGGTGTTCTTGTCGTGGTGTTTCTCGCGGAGTATGTGACCGGCAGATCGTTCGGCATAGATCAGGTGTTGTTCCCCGAGGCCCTGCGGGCGCTGCAATCGTCCTGGCAGGGCCGTCCCAGCCCGCAGACGGCATCGTCGGTGCTGCTGCTGTCGTTGGCGGTTGGGCTGACCCGGCTGGATCGCCGGTGGACCCCGGTGGCATGGGCGGTCAGCCTTGTAGCCACTGTGGCCCTGCCGTTTGCCAGCGTCGCGGAATACGCATTTGAGGCTCTTCCGCCTGCGGGTATCACCCGACCAACCGGCATGGGAATCTCGATGGCCACAGCCATAGTGCTGCTGGTTGCTGCGATCTTTGTCGCTCGCCCGGACCGTAATCCGCTGGCCTGGCTGTTAGCCCGACCCGACCGCAGGACATTGGCTCGGGTGGGCGGCATCCTCGCGGTGCCTCCGATCCTGATCGGGTTGGCACGACCGGCTTTCCTGAGCTTTGGCCTGCGCGAGGATGCGGCATGGGTCCTGTCGATAACGGTGAGCACCATCGCCGTTGGCGCGGTCACGTTCTACCTGAGCCAGCACGAGCAGAAACTGCTGATCGAAAAGGAATTACTTAGCAGGGAACGCGCTGAGCTTGAGACGAAACGTACTGAAGCAGAGGAGCGCTACCGCCTGCTGGCTGACAACGCCGTGGACGTCGTCGTTCACCACCGCGGTAGCGGGCTGGCGTGGGTCTCGCCGTCGGTGCAGACGGCGTTCGGGTGGCTACCTTCGCAGTGGATCGGCACAGACTTACGCGGCTTCATCCATCCTGATGACCTCGGCACAGTGGAGGCCGCGATGGCGGAGATCGGTCACGACAGATCGGCTCATGCACGGTGTCGGATCGCCACCGTCGACGGCGACTATCACTGGGTCGACGTCCACGCAAAGAACCGGGTCGACACCGCGGGCAACGCCGATGGAGTGATCACGACACTGCACATCGTCGATGACCAGGTCGAGGCGCAGCAACAACTTGAACGGCTGGCCCGAATCGATGCATTGACCGGGCTGGTCAACCGGGCCGAGACAATCGGGCGCCTTGAGTCCGCGCTGAGGAACCCCCGAACTCCCGGAGCGGAACTTGGCGTGTTGTTCTGCGATATCGATCGTTTCAAAGCCATCAACGACACGTGGGGCCACGGTGTCGGCGATGTCGTGCTCTCGACCGTGGCAGACCGGATCTGCCAAAGTGTCCGCCACGGCGACACCGTCGGGCGCACCGGAGGTGACGAGATGTTGGTCCTGCTGCCCGGCCTGCACAGCCTCGACGAAGCCGCCCAGATCGCGGAGAAGATCCGTAGTTGTGCAGCCGAACCCATCCACGCATCCGACAAGACCATCCACGTCGCACTGAGCATCGGAGCTACCATCGCACTCCGCGGCGAGTCAGTACTCGCGATGACAGCCCGCGCCGATGAGGCGATGTATCAGGCCAAACGTGCAGGCGGTAACAGCGTCACTTGCATCTGAGCAACCGAGATGGGCTGCCACGCCACTCGGAGTGGCCGCTGAAAACCAACGCTCTCGTCGAGATCGAGGGGCTGCTCGACACCGTCGAAGCCCGCCTCGACAACGGCCGCGCCAACCCCGGCATCGACGACCAGGCCCCGCCCGATCGCCAAACACCTCATCCATTCATGGGCTAAAGGCGCGCCGCGGCGTTAGGTCTGAATTGGTGGCCGCAAGAAAGGTCCTGGGCGTTTGCCTGTCTCCTGTAGCGAGCGACCACTATGCTAGTCAAACTTCTGTCCGACCAAGGCAGGACAGGTAGCAAGTGTGCTCAAGCAATAGGTTCTTCCGCGCGATGGTGATTAGCTAGGAGTGGGTGGGAGCCAAAGGATGGAAGTCACCGAGCCCGAACCGCGAGCGGGCCCTGTGCTGACGTGGTGGCCGCGTGCCGCCGCCGCAGCGGTGGCGGTGATTGCCGCGGTCGACTGGGTCGGATGGGCGACTGGGCAGCTCCAATTGACCCGGGTCGTTTCGACGTGGCCGCATACGCCGCCCTGGACTGCGTTACTCATGTTCTTGTTGGCGGTGGCGATCCTCGTTCAGTCGGGTCACCCGTCGTCAATTCGGGTGTGGATCGGGCGAGGTGTAGCAGCCATCGTGGGCGTCTTTGCGGCGACGTTCTTTACCGAGTACCTGATCGGTAGGTCGTTCGGTCTTGACACGATGTTCTTTTCCTCGGCGATGCGTGTGTATGAATCGTGGCGGCCGGGCCATCCGGGAGCCCGCCCGGCCCTGTCGATTCTGCTGGTGTCGATCGCTATCTCGGTAACTCGATCGGATCGACGCTGGACGCGCGTGGTGTGGCCGTTATGCCTGGCCGGTGCCGCGGCCTTACCGATCATCGGCGCCACGGCTTACCTGTTCGATTCCCCGTCGATGGTCGTCACGCTGTCGATCGGTATGTCGTTGTTGGCATCGATCGGCTTGTTATTACTGGTCACCGCAACGTTGCTGACATGTCCGGATCGCAATCCGGTCGCCTGGCTGCTGGCCCGACCTGACCGGCGGACACTGGGTCAGTTCGCCGCCATCCTGACCGGCCTTCCCGTCATGATGGGGCTGTTGCGGCGGGCGCTGCTGGCCGGGGGCGCAGGGGCGGAAACGGCGCTGGTCCTTTCCATAATGATGGGCACCGTCATTGTCGGGGGTGTCGCGTTTTACTTCGGCCAGCGCGAACAGCGGCTGCTGATCGAAAAGGAACACGTGAGCAGCCAGCGCGCCGTTGCCGAGCAGGAACGGGCGCAGGCTCAAACGCTCTACCGCCTGCTGGCCGACAACAGCGTCGATGTTGTCGTGCGACTCCGCGGAAGTGAGGTCGTGTGGATCTCGCCCTCTGTGCAAGCCGCGTTCGGGGATCCACCCGAGCAGTGGATCGGCACAGATATCGCGCGCCGCATCCATCCCGATGACCTCGCCGTCGTGGCGAGCGCTTTAGAAGGGATCGCTGACGGCGCATCGGCAAGTGCACGGGTTCGGTTTGCGATCGCCGGGGGCGGTTACCACTGGACCGAGGGCCACGGAAAGCCCTACATCGATGACCAGGGCAACACCGACGGAGTGATTGCCTCGGTGCGCGTCATCGACGCCCAGGTCAAGGCCGAGCAGCGCCTGGAGCAACTCGCTAAGTTCGACTCCGTTACCGGACTGGTGAACCGCGCCGAGGCGGTTGCACGCCTTAAATCTTCGCTGGACGACCAACGATCCCCCGGCGAATACCTAGGTGTTTTGTTTTGCGACATCGACCACTTCAAACAGATCAACGACACCTGGGGGCATGCCGTCGGCGATGTCGTGCTATCGATTCTGGCAACCCGGATTCGGGACTGCGTACGCCAGGGAGACACGGTCGGTCGCACCGGAGGCGACGAGATGCTGGTGCTGTTACCTGGGATACACGACATCCATGAGGCGGCTCAAATGGCCAAGAGAATTCGGTGCCGCGCCGCCGAACCGATTCAACACGGCGGCGCGACACTCCACGCAACGCTGAGCATCGGGGTCACCCTGGCTGGCCCCGGTGAGTCCGCACTCTCGGTCACCGCCCGCGCCGACGCCGCGATGTACGAGGCCAAACAGGCCGGCAGAAACACCACCGTCACCCGTCCCAGCCCACCCGAGCACCGCCAGCCCGGTTAGTCTTGCTTTTCGGTGAGAAATCAAGCCGATCGAAGTAATCTCCTGTGAACTGGGGACCGCCCCTTGGGTTGTCTGGCATGTAGGGGGCGAGGGATATCGCTCGCGCTGCCGATTCGGAATATCTGACGCTGTTGTGCTGGGGACGCGTCGCGGCTGGGGTGGTTCTTGTCCTTGCCGGGTTGAACTGGGTGGGCTGGGCGACCGGTACCGAGCAGTTGACGCGCGGCCTTCCGTCCTCGCCGCAAATGCCGTCCTGGACTGCTGTGCTTCTGGCGGCGGTGGCGGTGGCGGTCCTGGTGCAATCGGGGCGGCCGTCGCCGGCTCGAGTGCTGATCGGGTGTGGCCTCGCGACGGCAGCCGGTGTTCTCGCCGCGGTGTTCTTCATCGAGTACGCCACCAACACCTCGCTCGGCCTCGATCCGGTGTGGTTCCCCGAGGCAGCGCGTGCGCTGCCAGAAAGCTGGCCAGAGAGTCGTCCGAGCCTGACGGCCTCGTCCTCGGTGCTTCTGGTGTCGATCGCGGTGGCAGTGACGCGCCTGGATCACCGGTGGACCCGGCTGGTCTGGTCGCTGTCCCTACCAGCCGCCGCGGCCATACCTCTTGTTGTCGTCCTGGCCGAGGTGTTCGGTGTCGAACCGTTGATGGGCCAGGCCATCCTGTCCGCGGTGGGTGTGCTGCTGCTGATCGCCGCCGCGTTGGCTACCCGCCCCGACCGCAACCCTGCGGCGTGGCTGCTGACCCGGCCCGACCGCTCTACATTGCTGCAGATGGCCGCCATCCTGGCCGGCCTACCGATGCTGGTGGGGCTCTCCCGCCGCCTCTTACTAGCCATGGGCGTGAGCTCAGAGGTGGAACGGGTCCTGTCTCTGGCCATCGGAACCGTCGTTATCGGGGCGGCCGCCTTCTACTTCTTTCAGCGCGAACAGCGACTACTGATCGAGAAAGACCAACGCGTGCAGGCAGAGAAGCGCTACCGCATTCTGGCCGACAACGCCGTCGACGTCGTCTCCCACATCCACGGCACCGAGGTGCTCTGGGTCTCGCCGTCGGTGGAGGCCGCGTTCGGGTGGCCGCCTGAGCAGTGGATTGGCACCGACATCAGCCCGCGCATACATCCCGATGACCTCGACACCGTGACCGCTGCACTTCAGACGGCCACGGCCGACAATTCCGCTGGTGCGCGGTGTCGGGTGTATACCTCAGACGGCGGCTATCGCTGGGTTGAGTTCCGCGCAACGCCCTACCTCGACACCGAAGGAAACACTCACGGGGTGATCACGGCCGCGCGCATCGTGGATGATGAGGCTCGTCGAAAGTCCCCAGGTGTGCTCATCGAAATTCCTCACCTGCGGGGCTCTGTCAGCGTAGTGGTTGGCGGTTGCCTGTGGTGGTCCGGCGGAGTGTTTCCGCGGCGGCGTGGTGGTCTCGGAGGCGGTAGGACTC
>JAGQTR010000501.1 GCA_020438915.1 Mycobacterium sp. | reverse complement strand
GACGGCCTCAAACAGATCAACGATCAGAGCGGCCACGCGGCGGGAGATGCCTATCTCAAGAGCGTCGCCGACACCATCAGCCGACGCCTACGCCTGTCCGATGTATTCGCGCGCATCGGCGGAGACGAGTTCGCTGTCCTGTTGCCGCACACCTCCGCCTCCCAAGCTCAGCAGCTGGCCCGGATACTTGTCGACAAGGTGAAAGCCAACACCCCTGGCAGCGTGAGTATCGGCATCGCCATGATCGGCCCGGGCCAACTCGACGACCCAGTGAGGCGCGCCGACCAAGCCATGTATCACGCCAAGCGAGAAGCCAGAGGGAGTGTCTCCGGCCCCCTCTAGCCCCGCCGCATCGGCACCACGTAGCAGCTCACACTGGATGTCCGGAGTCCAGACGCCATCGCTCCCAATGCGGTCATCGGCTTCAAGTCTGTCGGCAAGGTCGAAACCCTCGACGAGGGCCAGCCGGGAGTGAATCGGAATTCAAAAAATCCGGTTGGGCGCTAATTCAACAGAATCAGGCCCGACTCCGCGCATCGAGTCGGGCCCGTCCTTGACAGCGGCCGATTAACGCCGGGGACCGACCGGACCCGGGCCGAGCGGGCCCGGCCCCACGGGACCCACACCCGCAGGACCAACCACTCCGCCAACCCCGACGGGACCTACAGGCCCGACAATCGGGCCGGCGATACCGGGACCTGGCGCACCAAGACCGGGAGCACCGAAATCGCAGATATTAAGGGTGTAGTTCCACCAGCTTCCCGGCGGGCAGACAGGAGGAGGAGGGGGGTCTTGCGCGTAACTGACGGCAGGAAACACGACACTCGCCAGAACGGCGACGATGCCGATCAGAAGCTTCATAGCACACCACATTAGCCGCGCCACCTGGCCCTGCACCCGAAATTAGGCGATCTCGGCAAGGAGGCCTTTCCACGACAACCGGCCACCGGTGCAATCCCGGCCTCCGTCGCTGCGGACCACTTGCGTTCCACACGCACCCCTCAGCTGTTGATCAGCCCATCCATAGGACTGGTCTATGTCACAGCGCGATCATTGAAGTAGCCGCAGACGAGGAGTGGACAAGACAACCGGAACGGCGCTACCCACACCGGTGAGGTCGCCATTTCTGTTGTGCGACAGAAGTTTATTGCCTCATCTGCGCCAGGCAGGAGGTCACCATGACCATTGATAGCCGGAACACCCAACGCCCGGCTGCACCCGGACGGTTGGCAGCACTACTCGATCGCCGCAACCCCGCAGGTGCCCTCCAGGAACAATTCGATCAACAGCAATTCGGCGGCGGCA
This sequence comes from Mycobacterium sp., assembly GCA_020438915.1. Lineage (GTDB taxonomy): Bacteria > Actinomycetota > Actinomycetes > Mycobacteriales > Mycobacteriaceae > Mycobacterium. The sequence continues at coordinate 6,391 of JAGQTR010000501.1, read as the reverse complement.
TCCCCCAGGTGAAGGCTGACGTTCCGTCAATTCGCCTAGGTCGGCGGTGGATCAACGGCCTGTGGTTGGTGGCATTGGGTGCGATCGGGCTCATCCTCATCATCGCCATTGCTCAGCATCTGCGGCAGTACGACTGGATGCAGAACTTCATCAGCCGATATCCGGGCACCTCGACCAGTTACGCCCCCGCGGTAACCTCAGGCTTTCCGGCATGGCTGCGCTGGCAACACTTTTTCAACATCGTGTTCATGATGTACATCATCCGTTCCGGTTTGCAGATTCTGGCAGATCATCCGCGGCTGTACCTCAACGCGGGTTGTCTACCGGGAACAGAATGGTTCCGGATGCGCGGTCCGGTACCCCACGACCGAATGGACAAGGCCGACCCGGCGCGGGTCTGGACATCCAAGGACGACACCGTCTCGCTACCGAAATGGCTGGGGATACCCGGAGTTCGACACTCGATAGGCCTGGCGCGCTGGTGGCACTTCGGCTTCGACCTGCTGTGGTTGCTCAACGGAGCGATCTTCTACGTTCTACTGTTCAGCACGGATCAATGGCAACGGATCGTGCCCCAATCCTGGACCATCTTCCCCAACGCGCTGTCCACCGCTGTGCAGTACGCATCGCTCAATTTCCCTGCCAACGAAGGCTTTACGAACTACAACGGTCTTCAGGCATTGGCCTACTTCATCACGGTATTCATCGCCGCACCACTTGCCTTCATCACCGGCCTGCTGCAGGCACCCGCCGTGGCGGCGCGCTTCGGCACGGGTCGCGGACCGTTGAACCGGCAGGTCGCGAGGACCGTCCATTTCATCGTGCTGGTCTGGATGGTGCTCTTCATCGCCGGCCACGTCACGATGGTGTTCGCCACCGGCGCGGTGGAAAATCTGAACCACATCACGTTCGGTACAGACACCCGTTCCCTCTGGGCCGTCGCCGTTTCGGCGATAGCCGTGACGATGGTCGCGTCGCTGTGGCTCATCGCGTCGCCGCTGACCCTGCGCTATCCCCGGCTCGTCCAGAAGACCGGGCGATTCACCCTCGGCTGGGCCAAGGCACTGATGGAGCGCACCCATCCCAGGGCCTCGTATCGGGAGTCGGACATCACGCCCTATTTCTGGGCGAACGGTCGGTTGCCCAACTCTTCGCACTACCGACAGTTGCAGCAATCTCGGTGGGCGGAGTTTTCGCTTCGCATCGAAGGTCTTGTCGAGAAGCCGATGCTGCTTTCCTATGACGAGTTGTTGGGGCTGCCGAAACACGAGCAGATCACCCAGCACTACTGCATTCAAGGATGGTCGGGTATCGCCAAGTGGGGCGGGGTGCGGATGAGCGACATCCTCGACATCGTCCGCCCGCTACCACAAGCGCGCTGGGTAGTGTTCTACTCCTTCGCCGACGGAGCCGAGCCCGACACCGGAAGGTACTACGCGTGCCACCGCATCGAACACATGCGGGAGCCGATGGCGCTGCTGGCCTATGAAATGAACGGTCGGCCCCTCAGCGAGATTCATGGCGCACCGCTCCGTCTTCGCAACGAACTGGAGCTCGGCTTCAAACAGGTCAAGTGGATCGAAGGGATTGAATTTGTAGCCGACATCGGCGACGTCGGATGGGGGCAGGGTGGCTACAACGAGGATCACGAATTCTTTGGGTATCGGATGCCGATATAGGTTTCAAGCCGCGTTCTACTCGACGGTGAAGATCATCGAATGCCAGCCCGTGGAACCGTCGGGCACCGGTCCGGGGTTGATCAGGCGCAACCGCTCCTCGGTCTGCATCGTCCCGGACCCGTCGAACGCGCGACACGCCACGGTGTGCTGCCCTGGCGGCAATGCCCTGGTGAGGCGAAACATCCGCCAGGTGTTGGGGTTGACCTCGGTGGCGAGCTCAGCGGGCCGCCACGGCTCATTATCGAAACGCACTTCGACCCTGCTGATCCCGCGACCCTGCGCCCACGCGGTACCGGCGACCGTGACCTCACCAGCGGGCAGGCGCTGGAAGGAGGTCGGCGCGTCGATGCGCGAAGAAATCTTGATCGGCGCCACACCGGGCGGCTGGCCGTCCCAACCGCGCTTCACCCAGTAGGGCTTGACGTCGTAGGTCGTCAACTCCAACTCCGTGAGCCACTTGGTCGCCGACACGTAACCATAGAGACCCGGAACGACGGTGCGCATCGGGAAACCATGCTCGGGCAGCAGTGCTTCCCGGTTCATCCCGATCACCACCATCGCCTCCTTACCGGCATTGCGCAGCAGGTCCAGCGGCGTGCCGAGGGTGAATCCGTCGACCGAGTGGCCGACCACCTGCTCGGCGCCGTCCTGAATTCCAGCCCGGTCCAACAGGTCCAGTAGGGGAACACCGATAAAGTTCGATGTCGAAACATAGGGTCCACCAACCTCGTTCGACACGCAGGTCATCGTGATCGTCTGTTCTCTCAGCGGCATCGACCTGATGTCGTCGAAGCTGAACTCCACCGGTTGGTCCACCATTCCGGTGATACGCAGCACGGCGTCCTCGGCGCGCAGTTGCGGCACGGACAGATTGATGTCGATGCGATAGAAATCCGCACTCGGGGTGATGAACGTCGGCGTGCCGAGTTCTGGAAACGCCGCCCCCGCAGGGATCGGTGGGGCCGGCGTCGTAGGGATCAGTTCACCGACGGCGCGCCGCGAGGCTGCAACGTCGACCCGCTTAGCGAGTAGCACCCCGCCGGCACCTGCCAGCAACGCACCGGCTGCCGCGGCCAGCGAACTGAGCACAAATCCACGCCGACCGAATCCGGCCGGTGAGGTGTCGCTGTCGCCTTCTTCGTGCGCGAGCCCGCTGTCCACACGAAGCGACTGGGCGCGCCGATGCAGCCACCAGAACGCCCCGAGGCCCGCCAACAACGACGCCACCGGCGCCAGCAGGCCGATCCGTCCGGAGGACTGCTCCCACACCGCCAATGCCCCCACGACGCCGAGGAAACCGATCGCTACCAGGCCCGGCAGGACGCTGCGGCGCGAGATCACCCCGATCAACAGCCCAAAGACGACGAGCGCCACCGCCATGCCGACCAGCAACGCCGGCTTGTCGTTGGTGCCGAACTGTTTGATTGCGAAGTCTTTGACCGGGGCCGGAGTGCGATCGATCACCGCATTTCCGACCGCAAAAAACGGTGACGCAGCCGGGTTCAAGATCAGACCCGAGATGAGGTGCCCGGCGCCCAGCGCGGCGATCACCGCAATCAGGCCGCATATCGCAGCGCGGGCAGCGGGCAATCGGGCCATCGACGTCATAGAGGTACTTCGTCGCCAACGGGACTCTGGATGGCAGGGGCCGGCACCATTCCTTGACCCACGGTGGAGCGGCGCAGAGCCTCGCGTGGCCGATCGGCGGCTCGGATTGGCCACATGGCTAAGCTCGCACGCCTGGCCGCGCGACGACGTAGACCCGGGCGCCGTTGCCCGGAATGATTACCGGCGCGGCGCGGGACGGCGGGGACTCCGGGCGTTTCGCGGTTGGCCGCAACTCTGCATCTTGAAGCAGCGTGTGCAACATCGTGGTCAACTCGCACATCGAGAATGCTGCGCCGATGCACCGTTTGAGGCCGCCTCCGAACGGGACCCAGCCGTAGGGACTCGGACGGGAATCCAGGAAACGGTCGGGCCGGAACTCGTCCGGGTCGGGATAGGTGTGCGGGTCACGATTGATCACGTCGAGCAGCAGCACGATCCGAGTTCCGGCCTCGAGGAGGTAATCGCCGAGTCGGTACTGGCAGGCCGTCATCCGCCCGGTGATCGGCGCCGGGGGACGCAGCCGCAAGGTCTCGTTGATCACCGCTTCGGTGTAGGCGGCGCTCTCACCCCCGGCCTCCGCGCGGACGCGCTCCTGCACGGCTGGATGGTGCGCCAGCAGATCCGCCACCCATGCCAACGTGGTGGCCGTGGTTTCATGGCCGGCGAGCATCAGCGTGATCACGTCGGCGCGGATTTCCTCGTCCAGGAGCCCGTGGCCGTCCTCGGACCGGGCATCGACCAGCATGCTCAGGATGTCGGTGGGCGCACTCGGCCGCTCCGTGGACCGACGCTCGACTATCAGCGGCAAGATCAGCTCATCGATCTCGCGGTTCACTTCGGCCAGCGCAGTCCACGACCGAAGTGCGCCAAGCCGCCGTGCCGCGTACCGGACCGGCGTCTCGATCGCCAGCGCCAGGTCGAGCAGTTTGGCGAAAGGCCTACCCAGACGGGCGATCTCGGCGGGATCGTGCACGCCGAAAATCACCTGAACAATCACATCCAGCGTCAGATCGCGCGCCACGTCGAGCATCCGGATCGGCGATCCAACCGGCCATGACGCCATCGAAGCGCGTGTCGCGGCCTCGATGATCGGAACGTATTTGCGCAGCGTCTGGCCGTGTAGCGGCGGGGTGAGAAGCTTGCGCCGGCGCAGATGCTCCGGTTCTTCCAGCACGAACATCGACCGCCGGCCGTAGATTGCGGCGGCCGGACCCACGCCCTCGCCGCCCAGCAGAACATCGGGTCTGGCGGTGAAGACCTGTTTGGCCAAAGCTGGATCGGCGACCGCGACCACCCGTCCGTAACCGAGCACCGGAAGGGCGACAACCGGCCCGTACTTCTGCACTACACGGCGCACCAGCGGTTGCCCGCCGATGCCGTATGCCACGGCGTAGAAACCCCCCAGGAGCGGGGAAACCAGACTGGGCGCAGGCAAACTCGGGGGAAGCACAGCATTCACTGTCGCACGTTGCCCTGCCTCGGTCGAGGGCCCGCGCCACTGCGGCAACCTTCGGTCACGCTGTCGGTACGCTGTGAGCCATGGAAGGCGCACTGCTCATCCTCATCGTCTTGGTCGTCGCCGCGATCGGCTTCGCGGTGTATGCGTCGTCGAAGGCATCGAGGAAGAGGAGCGCGGCGTCGCTGGCCGACGCCAAGGCCGACGCCCGCCGCGTCATCGAACGCCTCGGCGGCCAGGTGTACGCCCTCTCAGGCTCCGACGACGCCTCCAAGCAGGCGCTCGCCGATGCGTCCGAGCGTTACACCGCGGCGTCCTCGCAGATCGACCAGGCAACCACCGCGCGGCAGGCCCAACTAGCCAAAGAGAGCGCCATGGAGGGTCTGTACTACGTGCGAGCAGCCCGCACGGCGATGGGCATGGACCCCGGGCCGGAACTGGAAACACTGTCTGGTCAGCAGACCGCCGGCACCGTGACCGAGGACCGCAGGATCGCCTTCGAATGGCGCGAGATCGAGGCCTCCCCCATGCCATCAGAACGCACCCCGAATTACTATCCGGGCGGCCGCGTCGCCGGTCGACCGGTACCCGCCGGCTGGTATTCCGAGCCGTGGTGGAAACCCGCGCTGGTAGCCGGCGCCTGGGGGGTGGGTTCAGCGCTGCTGTTCAGCACGATGTTCTCCGGCATGGCCGGTGTCGGCTACGGCGCCCAGGGCTTTGAAAGTGGTTACGGCGACGGCTACGCCGACGGCATGGCCGCGGGGCAGGACGGCGGCTGGGACGGCGGCGGGGGCGACGTCGGCGGCGGCGGGTGGGACGGTGGCGCGGATTTCGGCGGCGACTTCGGCGACTTCGGCGGTTTCTAGGCCTTCTCTGATGCGCCTCCGCTCTCGCCGAGATCCGAGTTGTGCAGGGCGCCTCTCACACTTTCTCTGCAGAGCTGCGATTTCGACGCGGGATCGGAATCCAGCGGGTCAGCTTTGACAGCTGGGACACCAGAACAAATTGCGCCCCTCCAGCACTGTGGTGTGGATTTTCGATGTGCACACCCGACACGAATCTCCGGCGCGCCGATACACGTAGGTGCGTGGACTCCCCTGCCGGTAGGAGGGCGCGCCGTGGTCGTGCTCGGGACGCACGACAACGATCTTGCCCCGGCGCACACCGACCTTCATCAACGCCACCAGGTCGATCCACATCGCGTCGAATTCACCCGCGCTGATCTTGGTGCCGGGACGCAGCGGGTCGATGCCGTGACGGTAGAGCAGTTCGCTGCGGTAGACGTTGCCCACCCCGGCGATGACACCTTGATCCATGAGGAGCGCGCCGATCGGCCTGCTGGACTTGGTGATTCGTCGCCAGGCCAGTGACGGATCGGCATCGGGGCGCAACGGGTCGGGGCCCAGCTTGGCCACCACATCGGGGATCTCTGGTGTCTCGATCACCTCGCAGACGGTTGGCCCGCGCAGATCGGTTCCGGAATCGGCACCGATCATCCGCATGCGCACCTGCCCGACGGGAGTCGGTGCTGGCCCGTCGTCGGGCAGCGGCCAATCGGTGAACGTTCCGTACAGCCCGAGGTGTACGTGCACTGCGCGCCCACCGTCGTAGTGGTGAAAGAGGTGCTTGCCCCAGGCACTGGCCTTCT
>JAGQTR010000500.1 GCA_020438915.1 Mycobacterium sp. | reverse complement strand
CCTGCGTCGGGATGGCTGATCACCGCGAACGTTCTGCGACGTCGCGCTTCAGCGGAGATGCGGTCTGCCTGAGACCCGGCCGCGGCCGGCGACACACCTGCGGCAGTATCGGTCATTTCATCGTCGACTTTATGGGCCGCGGCGCCGAAACGACAATCGCGGCTGCTCAGCGCCTCAGCACTTTCGCTACCGCAATACCGCTGCGGCGTGTCTCAGCGGTTCCGCTCGGCGTTGTCTACCCGTTGGGTGACCAGCACCGGCACCGGGGAGTGCTGGATAACGTCGGCCGACACACTGCCCAGCACGTGGGTGGAAAGCCCGCGCCCGCGCTGGCCGACCACCAGCAGGTCCATGTCCTGCTTTTGGGCGAATCCACGCAGCGCCGGACCGGGTGGGCCCGCGAGCACTTCGGTGTGCACCAACCCTTTGGTCTGAACGTCCTCGGCCAATTCGGCCAGGCGCTGCGCGGCAGCGTCGACGTCAGTCTGGCTGGCAGATTCGGCGGCCTCGAAGTGCACAACCTCGGCCAAGACCAGCAGTCCGCATTGTTCCCCGAAGAGTCTCAGCGTCGTCTCCAACCCGCGTTCGGACTCAGCCGATCCGTCGAGTCCGACCAAGACTCGCAATCCTGAACCGGGGTCTATCCGCTGGGGTGGGGCGCCGTGCTGCCCGAACCTGGCCACACCCGGACGATGTTGCACACGTTCGATCGCGATGGGTACGAACAGCGGTCCCAGTATCACCGCGATCAGCGTCCATAACGGGTCGTGTCCACGCCGTGCCATCCACAATCCGGATAGCAACCCGACGAGAATCCAGGCAACGACCAATGCGACGACGAGTGCGGTGTTCACACCCTCGATACTGCCTGGTCGAAGGGTCTCAAGACAGTCGTGACCACCAGGATCGTCGGCCGGTGGCCCGGCGGCCCCCAGAAAACTCCGCGACGCGGCCTGGGAACTCTGCCTCGACGGCGCTGACAACTTCTTTCACGCTCGGATTGACCAGCGCGAGAGTGCCCACGAATACGGTGGGGACCGTTTCGTCACCGCCGGTGACTGCACGCACCCGTGCTGCGGCGGCCTGATCCTTCCAGATGTTGATCTCGGTGGTCTTGATCGCGTGTCGTCGCAGTCCTCGGCGCAGCCTGCTGCAGAACGGACAGCCCGGTCGCCACAACACCTCGATGCCGTCGACATAACCGCTGGCACTCATCGCGCCCCTTCACTGCGTGGTGATCGAATTCTAGGCCAGACCCTTGAGCATCAGGTTCCAGTACATGAAGGGCAGCCCGTACTTCTTGAGATACCAGTAGCCGCGGTGCGGTTTTGTCGGATTGATCAACGGGAGAGTTGGCGCGAGTTTCATGTCGTAGTCGAACTCCGCCAACAGCATCGCGTGTGAGGACGTGACGATCGGGCACGACGCGTACCCGTTGTAGCGGGCGGCCAGCGGCCGGCCGTTGAGGAATGCCTCGATGTTGTCCACCACCACTGGGGCCTGCTTACGGATCGCGGCACCGGTCTTGGAGTTCGGGGATGATCCGGCGTCGCCGAGGCTGAAGACATTCCGATAGCGCACGTGCTGCATCGTGTGCTTGTCGACCTCGACGTATCCGGTTGCCTCACCTGTGGATAGCGGGCTCGACTTCACCCAGTCGGGGGCGGATTGGCGCGGCACAGCGTGCAGCATGTCGTAGGACAGCATGCTGGCCGATCCGGGTTCTCCGACACCGGTGAGCCCGACCTTGTGTGCTCCCGCATCGACGGAGGTCACCTCGGCGTTGGTGTGCACCGTGATGCCGTAATCGGCGGCAATCGCGTCGAGGCTGTCGGCGATCTCCGGAATTCCGAACAAACGCGGTGTCGGTACCACCAAATGAACATCGATATCCTTCAGGACCCCCTGGGACCGCCAGTAGTCGGCCGCCAGGTAGGCGATCTTCTGCGGCGCGCCTGCGCACTTGATCGGACCCGAAGGCATTGCGAACACCGCACTGCCCGAACGTAAGTCGCGGATGAAGTCCCAGGTGCGCGGCGCCAGGTCGAACCGGTAGTTCGACGTCACACCGTCGCGACCGAGCGCATCCTGCAATCCGTCGGTTTGATTCCAGTCCAGCTGAATGCCGGGACAGACCACGAGTACGTCGTACTCATAGGTCGCCCCGTCGGTGCAGCTGACCGTTCGGCCATCGGGGTCGAAGGCCGCGGCGGCGGTCTTGATCCATTTCACGCCCTTGGGCATCACCGAGGCCTCCGATCGCGCGGTCGTCGAGGCCTTGGCCTGGCCGCCGCCGACGAGAGTCCACAGCGGCTGGTAGTAGTGCACGTCCGACGGTTCGATGACCGCCACGTCCTTATGGCCCTTGCGCAGCAATCGGGCGGCCACCGAGATGCCGGCGGTT
>JAGQTR010000499.1 GCA_020438915.1 Mycobacterium sp. | reverse complement strand
GTCGGTTCGGGTGGGCCGGGGACGCCCCGGTCCTCGACCCGCTGCCGCGCTGGGTACGTGCCGATGTGTTCAGCACCGGCGACCTGACCATCGCCGGGCGCACTGTGCGCGGCGAGGGCACCCGCGCCCGCGAGGTTCAGCAGTTGCTGATCTCTGGCGCCGACCGGGAGCGCCTGGCCGACGCGGGGGTGGGGTGGGTGGTGGTCGAAGGCCTGGGCCCCGCCTTGGAGCTTCCGGTGGCCTACCGCGACACCGACATCACCGTCTACGCCGTGGGCGGGGACACACCGGCACCAGCCCACCGAAACCTGATGCTCGCGGCGCACACGTTGTGGCTGGCCCTACTGGTCATCGGTCTTGCCGGGATGCTGCTGCCGTGGGTGCGGCGGCGGCCGGATCGGGCCACGCACCGGGCGGCGACCAACCGCTAGTCAGATCACGCCGCTGAGACGGCGCCCGTCGGGCACCGACTCCAGCACCACCCGCATCGCCTCGGCGCTCTGCGTCCACGAGAACTCACCGCTGCGCACCTGCGCCTTGGCGCCCAATTGCTCTCGCAGGACCTCGTCGGACAAAACCCGATCGAGTCCGTCGACGAGGCCCTCATAACCGTCGACGAGCAGCCCGGTAACTCCGTCGACGATGGAGTCCGACAGACCGCCGGAGCACCGGTAACCGATGGTGGGCACCCCATGTTGTGCGGCCTCCACGACGGCAAGACCCCACCCCTCCTTACGAGATGGCAGTAGCTGCACCCAACTGCGTTGCAGCACCGAGTGTTTGGTCTCATCGTCGACATGGCCGTGGAACGTCACCGCAGTCGAGATACCAAGCCGGTCGGCGTGGTCGACGAGTCGCTGCGACCACCAGCCGCCCCCGAGCACGTCAAGATGCAGGTCCGGAATCTGAGCTCGCAGCCGGGCGATCGCCTCGAGCGCGTCCTCGATCTGCTTATGGGGCACCAGCCGGGAAAGCACCACGACCCGGGGCGTGACCGACCGCGGCACCGTCAGCGTGCCCTCGGGTGCCGCGTCCACTCCGTTGCGCACTATCGCGACGTTCGCGGGATCCACTCCCAGCAACTCGAGGTCGCGGGCCGAGGGCAGCGACACCGTGACGTACTGGTTTCGTCGATGGATACGGGGCGACAACTGCGATTCAACGAACCAGCCGATGCGGCCCATCAGCCGTCCGGCCACCGGCCACTGCTGACGGTGGCAATGATGCACCAGCACGACGACCCGGCTGCGGTAAACCAGCCTCGCCAGGAACGGCAACCCGTTCTGGGTGTCGACGACCACATCGGGGCGCACCTTCCGGAGCGGCCCCAGACCGATCGCCGCGGCGGCCATCGACAGCCCGGCCCAGACGTACACCGAGTAGCGCCCGCCGGCGCGGTAGATCTGCACTCCGTCGAGCACCTCGCGGCGGGCGGCGCCCGGATAGCGGGCGGTGCGCAGGGTGACGCGGACACCGGACGCCGCAAGCTGTGCCCCGATGCGCTGTAGGTAGGTTTCGCTGCCGCCGCCCTGCGGGTGGCCGATGTCGCGCCAGCACAGCAGCAGCACGGATCGGACCCGCGCGGGCGGGGAGCTGTGCTGGGGGGTTTGGGGGGCGGGCATCGCGGTTCAGACTAATCGGAGTCGATCAAGGTGGCGTTGACGGGTTTGAGCGGGACATCTCTGGTGTACGTCCAGATCGTCCACTCGCCCGAATCTACGATCTGGGCGCACACCAGCCCAGCCCCGGTGGGTCATAAGGTAGCCGGGATGGCCGCGACGGATCTTTTTGCCCGACGCGCGACGCTGTCGCGATCAGTACGCCTGCTGACGGCGTTCCGCTTCGAGCAGAGCGACCCGAGCCGGTTCTACGGCACGCTGGCAGCCGACACCGTCACGCTGGTGGCCGACCTGTGGGCGGCGCTCAACGGTTCCCCACCCGCGGGTCTGACGCTGCTGGATGTCGGCGGCGGCCCGGGCTATTTCGCCTCGGCATTCACCGATGCCGGCCTGCGCTACATCGGCGTCGAGCCCGACCCCCGTGAGATGCACGCCGCCGCTCCCCGGCTGCACCGCCGCGACGGGGTCTTTGTCAGGGCCTCGGGCACCGCGCTGCCGTTCGCAGATGCCAGCGTCGACATCTGCCTGTCGTCCAATGTCGCCGAACACGTCGCGCAACCGTGGCGGATGGCCGATGAGATGTTGCGGGTCACCAGGCCGGGCGGTCTGGTGGTGTTGTCCTACACGGTGTGGCTGGGCCCATTCGGTGGGCACGAAATGGGGATGACGCATTACCTCGGCGGTCGCCGGGCTGCTGACCGATACGCCCGCAAGCACGGTCACAGACCGAAGAACGACTACGGCTCGTCGTTGTTCGCAGTGTCGGCGGCCGACGGCCTGAAGTGGGCCGCAGGCACCGGCTCGCTGATCGCCGCGTTCCCCCGCTACCACCCGCGATGGGCGTGGAACCTGACGAAGATACCGGTCGTGAGGGAGTTCACGGTGAGCAATCTGGTGCTGGTGTTGCGGCCATCTGGCCCCGGCTGACCGTCCGATTGCAACAGGTTCTCGTTTTGCCGCGCGATCGGTAATGTGGCGCTCATGACACAGAGCACCGCAGTCGAGACGGCCCCGTTCAGGTCACAGTGGGACAAGTTGTTCATCGGTGGGACGTGGGTCGAGCCCGCCACCACCGACGTGATCGAAGTGCACTCGCCGGCCACCGGTGAACTGGTCGGGCGGGTGCCACAGGCATCGGCCGCCGACGTCGACGCCGCGTGTGCGGCTGCCCGCAAGGCCTTCGACGAGGGACCCTGGCCGCGGATGTCGCCCCATGAGCGCGCCGAGATTCTCGGCCGCGCGGTGAAGCTCATGGAGGAACGCGGCGACGAGTTGAAGTTCCTGCTTGGGGCAGAAACCGGTCAGCCGCCGACGATCGTCGACATGATGCAGTACGGTGCCGCCATCTCGGCTTTCAATTACTTCGTCGGCGCCGCAGACAAGTTCACCTGGCAGGAGATCCGCGACGGGATCTACGGCCAGACTCTGGTGGTCAAGGAGCCGATCGGCGTGGTCGGTGCCGTCACGGCGTGGAACGTGCCGTTCTTCCTGGCCGCCAACAAGCTCGGACCCGCACTGCTGGCCGGCTGCACCGTCGTGCTCAAG
>JAGQTR010000498.1 GCA_020438915.1 Mycobacterium sp. | reverse complement strand
CCGATAGAGCGGGAACCCTGTCGATGCGCGAGGGGGGAGTCGAACCCCCACACCTTTCGGTACAGGAACCTAAATTCTGCGCGTCTGCCAATTCCGCCACTCGCGCAAGCCCGCCGATCTTAACGTGCCGTCGGTGTCGCCAGTCGCCGGAAGGTCCGGACGCCGGCGGAGGGAGGAGTCCATCGGAGCCCAGACCCGCGCGGTACCGTTGAAAGGTGTCCACTACACGACGTAGGAGGCCGGCGCTCATCGTGCTGGTGGCCGCCGCTGCGGTCGGCTGTCTGGCCCTGGCATGGTGGCAGTGGACCCGCTTCGAATCGACCTCGGGTAGTTTCCAGAATCTCGGGTACGCGCTGCAGTGGCCGCTGTTCGCCGCCTTCTGCGTGTACGCCTACTACAAGTTCGTCCGCTACGAAGTGTCTCCACCTGCACCGCATCCGGAGGACACCGTCACCGAGATCCCCGCCGGACTGCTCCCCGAACGGCCAGCCCCGACAATCCACAGCGATGACGAGGTACTGCGCGAGTACAACGCCTACCTCGCCGAACTGGCCAAGAGTGACGGTGACACCACCAAGTAACCGCAAGAAATGACACCGAGAAGTGCCATCTCTAGGACATGAGACCGACAGGAACCGCTACGTGAGCGCACCCGACTACCCTCCGCCCATCACACCCATCGACACGATCCGCAAGGCACTCCTGGGCTACCGGGTGCTCGCCTGGGTCACAGGTCTCTGGCTGATCGCCCTCTGCTACGAGATGGTGATGAAATACGCCTTCAACGATGATTCGCTGGGCTGGATCGCGATCGTGCACGGGTGGGTCTACTTCGTCTACCTGCTGTTCACCGCCAACCTCGCGGTGAAGGTGCGCTGGCCGATCGCCAAGACCGTCGGCGTGCTGCTCGCCGGGACCATCCCCCTGGTGGGCATCATCGTCGAGCACTTCCAGACCCAGAACATCAAAGCGCAGTTCGGCCTCTGAGCCCACCGGTCACCGGTGTTGGCTGGTTAGACTCGACGTCGTGTCAGCCAGCCTCGGTGCGCGCTGCGGCGCCGCCGGGGTCGAGCGTTCCAGCACCACATTCGCCCGGGATCCGGCCCTCACCGGCCTGCGTGCCGTCGCCGCGCTGCTCGTCGTCGGCACCCACGCTGCGTTCGCGACCGGCTACCTCAACCACGGGTACCTCGGTTCGATCTACGCGCGGCTGGAGATCGGCGTCGCGGTCTTCTTCGTGCTCTCGGGCTTCCTGTTGTTCCGTCCGTGGGTCCGCGCCGCGGCCGAGGGCGCACCGTCGCCCTCGCTACGCCGCTATAGCCGCCACCGGGTCAGCCGGATCGTGCCCGCCTATCTGGTCGCGGTCACCGCGACGTTCGCGATCTACACCGTGTTCAGACCGGGCCCGACCCCCGGGCAGAGCTGGTATGGCCTGGTGCGCTATCTGACCTTCACCCAGACCTACACCGACGACTACCTGGGCACGCTGCTGCATCCGGGCCTGTCCCAGATGTGGAGTATGGCCGTCGAGGTGGCGTTCTACGTTGCGCTTCCGGTGTTGGCGTACCTGATACTGCGGGTTGTCTGCGGCGGCCGGTGGCGGCCGGGCCGCGCACTGGCGGGGCTGGCCGGATTGGCCCTGGTGGCACCGGCATGGATCGTGCTGGTCCACAACACCGACCTGCTACCGACTTCGGCGGGCATGTGGCTGCCCGGGCATCTCTGGTGGTTCGCCGGTGGGATGGCGCTGGCGGTCTTGCAGGCCATCGGCGTGCGGTGCCCCGCGGTGTTCGCCGTCCCGGCGGCCGCAGCGCTCTTTCTGGTGGTATCCACGCCGGTCGGCGGCTCCATTCTCGGACCGGACCCGGCGTGGGTGCCGGTGGCGAAGTCGCTGCTGTACGCGGTGATCGCAACGTTGCTGGTCGCGCCCCCGGCGCTGGGCGGCGGTGATTCCTACTCGCGGGTCCTGGCGAGTCGGCCGATGGTGTGGCTCGGCGAAATCTCCTACGAGATCTTCCTGCTCCACGTCGTCGCGATTGCACTGACGCTGCACCTCGTGCTGGCGTGGCCGCTGTTCACCGGATCGATGCCGGGGTTGATGGCGGCGACGTTGGCGCTGACGGTTCCGGCGGCGTGGCTGCTACACCGGGCGACAGGGCCTCAACGCAGGCTTCGCAGTGACGGCAGCAGCGCCCGCAATGCTGCGCCGCGGTGCGAAACCGCGTCCTTTTCCGCCGCGCTGAGCTCGGCAGCCGTCCGCGCCGAGCCCGTCGGCAGGAACACCGGGTCATAACCGAATCCGCCCGCGCCGCGGGGCTCGCGCAGAATGCTGCCTCGCCACTCGCCGCGAACCACCGCCGATTCGGCGGGTCCGGGGCCGAATGCCAGCGCGCACGCCGACACGAACGCCGCACCGCGGCGGCCGTCCGGCACATCGCGAAGCTGACCGAGCAGCAGCTCGGTGTTTGCGGCGTCATCGCCGTGCCGTCCCGACCACCGTGCGCTCAGCACCCCCGGCATCCCGTTCAGGGCGTCCACTTCGAGCCCGGAGTCGTCGGCAACCGCGGGCAGGCCGGTCGCCATGAAGGCGTCCCGGGCCTTGGCCACCGCGTTCTCCTCGAATGTGGCCCCGGTCTCGGGTGCCTCCTCGAAGGCGGGCACATCGTCGAGCGACAGCAACGCCAACGCCGACAGCCCGGCGGTGTCGAGCACTCGGCGCAGTTCGGCCAACTTCTTCGGGTTGCGGCTGGCCACCAGCAGCCGGGACGTCGACGTCAGCTGCCGAACGCCTTCTTCGCGGGCTCGCCCGACTCGGGCAGCTCACCTGGATACGGCAGCTCCAACGCCTCGCGCTGCACCGCGAATAGCTGATCGCAGCCCACCATCGCCGCATCGAGCATCTTGTCCAGCGTCGACCGTGGGAAGGTCGCGCCTTCTCCGGTGCCCTGGATCTCGACGAACGTGCCGGTGTCGGTGGCCACGACGTTCATGTCCACCTCGGCACGGGAGTCCTCGGTGTAGGGCAGGTCGACGCGGATGCGGCCGTCGACGACGCCGACGCTGACCGCCGCGATCG